>JAWKQN010000024.1 GCA_041390125.1 Gemmatimonadota bacterium
GACGGCGGGGCCCGTTCGGGCCCCGGCCCGTCCTGCCCTCACCGCCTCCCGCTCGACGGGGCCAGGCTCAGTACCGGCAGCGCGATCGCTCCAGGGGCCCCGCCTCCCCGACGCGCAGGAACTGCACGAGCGGTGGTGTGGTGGGCGCCAGCGTGATCGACACCGAGAGGGCGCCGCGGGCGCAGGGCAGGGTCCACGAGCCCCGCAGCGCGTTCTCGACCTCGTCGAAGCCCTCGCCGGACTCGCACGGCCCCACCTTCTCCAGCAGGGCTTCGATCTCTGCCCGCCGCCGGTCGGCCGACCGGTCCAGGAAGAGGTTCACGGCGGCCAGTCGCTGTGCCGCCGCATCGTCCCAGTGCAGGACCAGGTCGGTGACCGCGTCGCGCTGCGCCACGAGGGCTTCCGAGGGCGCCGGCATCCTGGGCTCCAGGCCGCCCGTCTCGCGCAGGCGCGCCAGGGCCTGGTCCGCGGGTCCTCCCCAACTCGTGTAGGTGCGGTTGCCGAACGCGAGGACACCCACCCCGTGCTCGGGCAACCAGCGCATCACGGAACCGAAGCCGGGCAGTCCGCCACTGTGCGCCACGACGTGCGCGAACTCGCACGTGGTCGAGATGCCCAGGCCGTAGCCGTAGCCGCCGCTGGACAGTTGCGGAGAGCCGTCCGCGCCGCGGACGATCGCCGCCGGTCGCGGCCGCTGCACCTGCTGCATCTCGCGCAGGGAGGCCCGGCGCAGCGGGCCCGTCTCCGGACCGTCGTGGGGAGGGAAGGCCTCCAGGAACTGCGCCACCCAGACCGAGAGGTCCTGCATGGAAGTGAGCATCCCGCCCATCGAGCCGAACGCGCCATCGGGCAGCTGGGGCTCGAGCTTCCAGCGCTCGTCCTCCCAACGATATCCCTGCGCGATCCGGGAGGGATCGACGTCGCCCGGCTCCAGCGTCGTGGAGCTCAGGCCCAGCGGCTCCAGGACGGCCTCCTGGAGGTAGCGACGGTACGGCATGCCAGAGGCCGCCGTCACGATCCGGCCCAGGATGGCGAAGCCGTAGTTGGAATACTCGTACGCGACGCCCGGCGCATTGGAGAACGGGATGCCCGCGCGCATCATGGCGGACATCTCGTCGTCCGTGACCGCAAGCTGCTGATCTCCCCAGGGGTTGTCCTCGGGGAAGCCCGTCGCGTGGGAGAGCAGATGGCGGATCGTGATCCTGGGTGCGTCGGTCGTGGGATAGTCGAGCCCCGCCAGCTCGGGCACCCAGCGTTCGGCCGGATCGTCCAGGCTCAGGCGTCCCTGGTCGCGCAACGCGAGGATCGCCGCCGCCGTGAAGCTCTTGGTCATCGACGCGATCCGGAACACGGTGGTGGGCTCCACCGGCGCCTGCGTCTCCAGGTCGCGGAAGCCCGTGGTGCCCACGTGCGCGAGCGCACCGTCGATGACGATGCCCCAGATGGCGCCCGGCACGTGCTCGCGCTCCGTGAACTCGCGGAAGATGCGATCGATGTCGGGGAAGGCGGAGGAGAGCTTCTGGACCCGCTCGGGATCCAGGAAGCCGGCGGGAGCCGCCTGCGCGCCGGCCGCGAGGGGCACGACGCCCGCCACGCCTCCGAGGCTGAGCAGGACAGGGAAGGCGCGGCGGGCGAGCGAGCGGATGGCCATGGCGTCTACGCGCTCGGGAGCGACTCCACGAGCTGCACCATCCGCCGCAGGTGGTCCGCGGTGGGCAGACGGCCCGCGCCACCGCCCAGGTTGTCGAGCATGTGCTCGCGGTCGCTGGTGCCGGGCGTGGCCACCGTCACGGCCGGATGCGCAACGACGAACTTGAGCATGAACTGCGCCCAGGAATGCGCGTCGAACTCCGCGGCCCAGTCCGGCAGCGGTCGGTCCCCGATCCGGGCCCACATCCGGCTGCGGCCGAACGGCAGGTAGACCAGGACGCCGATGTTGCGCTCCTGCGCGAGCGGGAGGATGCGCTCCTCCGCCACGCGGTTGTCCACCGCGTAGTCGATGCCGATGAAGTCGAGCGGCTCGCTCCGCATCACCTCCAGCAGGTGATCGTACTGGCGCTCGCTGGTGGTGGTGATCCCGATGTAGCGGATGCGACCCTCCGCCTTCAGCTCCTTGAGGATCCCGAGCTGGGTCGGCGGATCCCCCATGTTGTGCACCTGGATCAGATCGATCACCGGCCGCTGCAGCCGCTCGAACGATCGCTCCACCTGCGCGCGCGCCTCGGCGGGGTCCGCCGAGCCACCCCCGCGGCCCACCACATTCAGCTTGGTGGCCCAGAAGATGTCGTCGGCGATCCCCAGCTCGGCGGCCACCTGACCGGAGACCTCCTCGGAGGCCCCGTAGCTCGGCGCGGTGTCGAAGAGCGTGCCGCCCCCTTCGATGAGGGCCGCCAGCACGCCACGGACCGCCTCGAAGTCCTGCTCCCTCGCCACCTGCGAGAACGTGTTGGCGCCGCCGAGCCCGATCACCGGGATCTCTTCGCCCGTCGAGGGGATGCGCCGCCGGATGGGCGCCTGGGATTGCAGGGCGTCCAACCAACGCGGGTTCAGACCGAGCGCGGTCCCGGCAGCCGCGGTGATCCGCAGCCAATCACGACGAGTGACCATCCAGGCGTCCTCCTTGGGAGAGTGGCGTCTATCGGTTCCGTGCATGCCAGGCGGCGAGCACCTCGGCCTCCCGGGCCGCGGAGATGCCGGCGCGGAAGTCCGCCTGGCGCTCCGGGGGCCGGGACAGGTGGAAGTCCAGCGTGTCCTTGGCCGTCACGGCCAGCGGTCGGAAGGTCAGCCCGGCCTCCACCTCGGGCGTCAGATCGAAGCGCGCAAACCCTTCGTTCCCGGGCGTCGGCGGGCGCCAGACCGGCATGTCCGAATAGGGACGTACCCCGATCTCCGTCAGGAAGTCCGTCGGCACCCACGTGAACGACGTCTCGGCCGTGGTGACCGCCCGGACGCCGTAGAGCAGCTCGGACATCGGGCGCGGGATGCGCGGCCCCACCACGTTGAAGACACCCGCGCGGTTGTCCTCGGCCAGGCGGATGGTCCACTCGGTGAAGTCCCGCACGTCGATGATCTGCACGGGATCGCTGGGATCCCCGGGAGCGAGCACCTCACCCCCCCGGTGGATGCGCGCCGGCCAGTAGGTGAAGCGGTCGGTGTCGTCGTCCGGGCCGATGATGAGCCCCGGCCGCAGGATCGTGGCTCGCCCGGGGAAGGCCTTCATGGCCTCCCGCTCGGATTCGGCCTTGCCCAGCCCGTAGTTCAGCGGCTGTCCGCGCTGGATCCCGGCGGTCTCGTAGGTCCAGGTGGGTGCGTCCGCCGTCATGGGCACACGGCTCACGTCCGCATACGCGGAGCGGGACGACACGTAGAGGTAGAGCCCCACCGAGTCCTTGAGCACCTCGCCGGCCAACCGCACCCAGTTCGGATCCTGGCGGGCGTTGTCGATCACGGCGTCCCAGCGGCGTCCCTTCAAGGATTCGAGGTCGCCGTTGCGATCGCCGATCAGCGTCTCGAGCTGCGGGAACATGTCCGAGCCGGAGCCGCGGTTGAACAGGGTCACGTTGTGGCCGCGCTCGAGCGCGTAGCGGACCTGGTAGGGTCCGATGAATCCGGTCCCCCCCAGGATGAGCAGGTCGATCTTCCGGCGAGGCGGCGCTTGCGCGGGACGGGTCGCGGCTGCGAGCCGGGTGGGCGAGACGCCCAGGCCCAGGGCCGTGCCTGCGGCGGCGGAAAGCTTCAGGAAGTCCTTGCGGGTGGTGCCCATGGGTGGAGCTCCGGACGGAGGTGCGGTGGGCCACCACGATAGCGTGCGGGGCTCCGCCACGCACTCCCGACGACCCGGCCTCCCGGTCCGCGGCGCCGGGGCCTGCACGGGCGCGCCGGGACCTCGAGGACGGCGTCGTCCCGGGTGGATTCCCTGTCGCCGGGTGGGTGCGACACCTATCCTCGGAGCCGAATCCCCAACCCGGAGTCCCGACTCCCATGCAAGATCGCCCCCGGCAGCCCCAGGTCTCGCCCCTCACCCGTCTGCTCCAGCGAGGGGCCACCATCGAGCCCGGGGAGACGGCTTCCGTCGTCACGGCCTTCCTGTTGTTCTTCTGCGTGATGTCCGGGTACTTCGCGGTCCGCCCCGTCCGCGAGACCGTGGGCACCATCCTGGGCGCGGAACGGACGGCCGACCTGTTCGTCGCGACGTGGATCGCCTCGATCGCCATCGTGCCGATCTACGGGTGGCTGTGTGCGCGATTCCGCCGCAGCGTCTTCCTGCCCTGGATCTACGGCTTCGTGGCGCTCGCCCTGGCCACGGTGGGCGTCGTGCTGCGCGGGGCCGGAGACAGCGTGCACGCGGCGCAGTTCTTCTTCGTCTTCATCAGCGTGCTGAACCTGTTCGTCGTCTCCGTCTTCTGGAGCTTCCTGCTCGAGCTGTTCGACGCCGGCCAGACCAAGCGGCTCTTCGGCGTGATCGCTGCGGGGGGCACGGCGGGTGCGCTCGTCGGCCCTCTGCTCACCAGCATCATCGTGGTGCAGGTCGGCAACGCCGGTATCCTCTTCCTCGGCGCGGCGCTCTTCGGCGGCGCGATCGTCTGCCAACGCCTCCTCATCCGCATCTGGGAGCAGAGCGACAGCGCCACCGGTCCGGACGGCGCGCCGCGCGACGCACCCCTGGGGGGCAATCCCTTCGCGGGCTTCAGCCTCATCCTGAAGTCCCCGTACCTCATGGGGATCGCGCTGTTCGTGGTGTTCGGCGCAACGGCCAACACCTTCCTCTACTTCGCGCAGCTCCGCATCGTCTCCGACACGTTCGCCGATCCGGCCATCCGTACGCGGGTCTTCGGGCAACTCGATTTCACCGTCCAGAGTCTCACGTTCATCGCGCAGATCGTCTTCACGGGTCGCATCGCTTCGAAGTTCGGGATCGGGGCCCTGCTGACCGCGGTCCCGTTGGCCGTGGCCACGGGCTTCCTCTTCCTGTCCGGAGCGCAGAGCTTCGCGATCCTGGCGGCGGTGATGATCACGCGTCGCGTGGGGGAGTACTCCTTCGTGCGCCCCGGCCGCGAGATGCTCTTCAGCCGGGTGGACACGGAGACCAAGTACAAGGCCAAGAACGCCATCGACGTGCCGGTCTACCGCGGGGGAGACGCGCTCGTGGCCCAGGTGGACTCGGCGCTCAGCGGCGCGGGGATGGCGCCCACGGGCATCGCCCTGTTCGGCGCGGGCGCGGCGGTGGCCTGGGCCGTCAATGGGCTCCTGCTGGGGCGGGCCAAGCGGGACGTGGAGGCGCGGGCGCGCGCGGAGACCGCGGGTGCCGCGACCTAGCGGAGCACGACGACGGGACGATCGCACAGGGAGGGGATGACGATGGGACGCAGTCGCAGGGAGTTCATCCGTACGTCGGCGCTGGCCGCGGGTGCGGCGGGTGTGGGACTGCCGCTGGGGGCGGCCGGGCTCGCGCCGAGCTCCGCCGTCCTCCCGGCGCAACAGGCGCCGCGTCCGCTCCGCCTGCTGATCCTGGGCGGGACCGGCTTCACGGGCCCCCACCAGGTCCGTTACGCGGTCGAGCGGGGCCACACCGTCACGGTCTTCAACCGCGGACGTCGTCAGACGGACCTGCCCGACGCGGTGGAGCACCTGGTCGGGGACCGCAATGGGGATCTCGAGTCCCTCAAGGGCCGCGCGTGGGACGTGGTGATCGACAACCCCACCACACTCCCTCAATGGGTGCGCCTCGCGGGCGAGCTGCTCAAGGACGCGTGCGACCAGTACGTGTTCATCAGCACCATCTCCGTCTACGCCGACACGAGCCGCCCCGGCATGGACGAGACCACACCCGTCCTGACCTACGACGGCGAAGCGGACCCCTTCACCGTGCCGGTCGAGGAGTCGTTGCGCTGGTACGGAGCGCTGAAGGCGCTCTCCGAGCGCGAGGCCGCGTACTGGTTCCCCGGCCGGGCCACGATCATCCGACCCGGCCTGATCGTGGGCCCCGGAGACGAGTCGGACCGCTTCACGTACTGGCCCGCCCGGATCTCCCGCGGTGGGGAGGTCCTGGCGCCGGGAACGCCCGCGGACCCGACGCAGGTGATCGACGCACGGGATCTGGCCGAGTGGACGATCCGCATGGCGGAGAACGGCACCGTCGGCGTGTTCAATGGCACCGGTCCCGAGCAGCCCCGCCCGATCGGCCGCATGCTGGAGGGCATCCGCGATGCCATCGACGCGGACGCGCGCTTCACCTTCGTGCCGCAGGACTTCCTGCAGGAGCACGGTGTGCGGGGGTGGGTGGACATGCCGGTGTGGGTGGCCTCGACGCCCGAGAGCGCGGGGTTCATGCGCGTCAGCGTGGAGCGCGCGGGCGCGGCAGGCCTCACATATCGTCCCCTGTCGGAGACGGCGCGCGACACGCTCGCCTACTACCGGTCCCGCTCCGCCGAACGCAACGCCCAGATGCGCGCCGGCCTGCCGCCGGAGCGGGAGCGGGAGGTGCTGTCGGCCTGGCACGCCCGCGGCCGCTGAGAGCGGGACCCGACCGGGCGGCGGCTCAGAGCCCGGCGGCCTCCAGCGCGCGCTTGACCCGCTCCGGGCGGAGCGGCAGACGACGCAGACGGACTCCGGTGGCGTCGAAGATCGCGTTGGCCACGGCCGCGGGCACGGGTCGATGCGAGGGCTCCCCCGCGCCGTAGGCCGGCAGGTCCGGTCGGTCCGGATCCGGATCCCCGTTGACCAGCACGATGTCGATGCGCTCCGGTGCGTCCTCGTGCCGTAGCGTCGGATGCGTGCGCCAATCCACGCTCTTCACCATCTCCGTGTCGAACTGCACCTCCTCGTACAAGGTCCGGCTGAGCCCGTGCAGCAGGTTGCCCTGGATGGCGTTGCGGACCCCGTCCGGGTTGACCACGAGCCCGCAGTCGTGGGCACACACCATGCGCTTCACCTGGACGCGTCCGGTCTCGCGGTCCACGTCCACCTCGGCGATCTCCGCCACGACCGTGCGCGCGCGATGCGCGTATGCGATCCCGCGCCCCGTGAGGATGCGGCCGCTGCCGATCGGCTGCGGCGAGGTCCGAGGCTCCCACCCGAAGGCCTCGGCCGCGGCCTCGATGACGGCGATCGCCCGCGTGCGCAGGTGTGCGCCTCCCTCCTCCGTGCCGGCGCGCAGGAGCTCGAGCCGGAAGTCCACCGGATCGCGACGCGCGGCGTGCGCGAGCTCGTCGATGAAGGACTCCGACGCGAACGTGATCTGCGGTCCATCCGGATCCCTCAGATTGCCGGTCCTGAGCGGGGTCTCGAACGCGAGGGGGAACCGCACGACGAGCGTCTCCTGCCGTCGGTGTGGGATGTGGTACATCTCGTCCGGCGGTGAGGCGCCGCCCGCGGAGGGCCGCTCCGGCCGGATGCCCATCAACTGCGCGATCAGGACCGTCGAGGCCTCGTTGTAGCCCAGGTGGGCGTAGTCCGCGGTGCGCGCATGATAGTCGAGCGCCACGAGCCTGCCTTGCGCGTCGAGACCGCCGCGCAGCGTGAACGCGAACGCCGGGCCCTTGGTGTCCCAGGCGGTCTCCTCGTCCCGCATCCACTGGACGCGGACCGGTCGTCCGAGCTCGTGCGCCAGGAACGCCGCTTCGAACCCGGCATCGTCGGCGGCCGTGCGCCCGTAGAGCTGGGGGCCCTCCATCCAGATCACGCGCACGTTCTCCCTCGGCATCCCGAGGAACTCGGCCACCCCGGTGCGCAGGCTGTAGGGCTTCATGTCGTTGGTGTACAGCGTCATCTGCCCGTCCGACGGGTCGGCCAGCCCGTGGGCGGGACCGATGGCGGTGTGCCCCTGGAACGGCACGTCGTACTCGGCCTCCACCCGGGTCGCCGCTGCCGCGAGCGCACCGTCCGGATCGCCGACCACCCGGGCCGGTCGCCCCGGCTCGGGGGTCGTGCTGCGCAGGTAGTCGAAGAGCTCCTCGGAGGCGGGGAAGGGCGCGCGCTCCGGCTTCTCCCAGGTGGCCTGCAGGAGGCGCGCGGCCTCGATGGCCTGCTCCTCCCGCTCGCACACCACCGCCAGGTAGTTCGCGCGCCGCACGACGCGCACGAGCCCGGGCAGGTCGGCCACCGAGGACTCGTCCACGTCCACCAGGGTGGCGCCCGCGAAAGGCGGTCGCACGTGGCGCGCGTGCACCATGCCCGGAAGGCGCACGTCCACGGCCCACTCGAGCGAGCCATCCACCTTGGCCGGGATGTCGTAGCGCGGGATCGACTGGCCGGTCAGCTCCAGGGCCTGCACGGGCTTGAGCGTGGCCTGGCCTGCCGTCTCGTTGACGTTGTCGCCCTGGAGCGCGATGTCGAACCGGCGCCCGCCGATCAACTCGCCGTACGTCACCGCGCGCGCAGGTTCGCGCTCGACGCGGACGACCCCGTGCCGAACCGCGAGCGCATCCACCGGCACACCCAACCGCTCCGACGCCAGCTCCAGCAGCACGCGTCGCGCTTCGGCGGCGACACGGCGCGCGGGCGTGGCGTCGCGCTCGACCGCATCCGATCCGCCGGAGCCTCCCTGGTCCACGGTCAGATCCGTGCGTCCCATCACCAGCGTGGAGCGTTCGAAGGCGAGGTCGAGCTCGTCGCACATCAGCTGCCGGAACGCCGTTCCGGTGCCCTGTCCACCGTCTGTCTTCCCGACGTAGAACGTGGCGGACCCGTCCTCGTGGACGACCAGCCACGAATCCAGTTGGCGGAAGTCGGGGTCGGGGTAGGGTCCGGCGGTCCCCGCCCGGTCCGATCCGGGCCTGAGCAGCGGGCCGCCACTGAAGCTCAGGACGAACAGTCCCGAGGTCTTCAGGAAGTCACGGCGCGAGGTGGTGCCGCGCCACGGGTCCAGCGCCCGCGCGAGCGCGTTCGGGCTCCAGCCCTGCGGGCTCATGGCCGCACCTCCGCGTCGGCCGGGCCGGGCGCGGAGCCGTCCGCGGCCAGGGCCGCCGCGGCGCGCTTCACCGCGGCCTGGATCCGGTAGTAGGTCATGCAGCGACACAGCACGCCGTTCATGCCGCGGCGGATGTCCTCGTCCGTGGGTGCGGGGTTGCGGTCGAGCAGGGCCTTGGCGGTCAGGATCTGCCCGTTCTGGCAGAAGCCGCACTGCGGCACCTGCTCGTCGACCCAGGCCTGCTGGACCGGGTGCAGTCGTCCATCCTGCGCCAGACCCTCCAGGGTCGTGACCTCACCCCGCACGGATGACACCGCGCGACTGCAGGATCGCACCGGACGCCCGTCCACCAGGACCGTGCAGGTGCCACACTGGCCGAGCCCGCAGCCGAAGCGGGGGCCGCGCAGCTCCAGGTCGTTGCGGAGCACGTAGAGCAGCGGGGTGGCGGGGTCGACGTCCACGGTGCGTCGCCGACCGTTCACCGTGAGCGTGATCTCGCTCATACGCGCCTCCTCCTGCACGGGATGGGGGGCCTCGCGGGGTGGATCCCCAAGGTAGGCGCGGTGGGTGCCCCGGGACAGCGCCCGGCCGGGCCGCTGCTCCATTCCGGGAGGCTCGGCTGCAGACCCGACCGCGTCCCTAGCAGGATCCGCTTAGGCAGGATTCCGCTACACGCCAGGCGCCCCGGACTGATAGCATCGTGTCGCCGGATCGCACTTCTTCAAACTGCCCACGGCGCCCCTCCCCCGAGGGCGCGGAGCGCCGCGATGGTCATGCGTCCCGTACGAGGTCCTCGGGTCCAGGGAATCGCAGACGGGTACTACGTCGCCCGTCTGGACGAGGAAGCCTTGGAGCTCCCTGCACGTCTGCACCAGGGAACGCTGTTGGTCCAGGGGGAGCGCAGCGCCGCTTCCATCCAGATCCGCCGGCTCACCGCCGATCATTGGCACGGGTTGCGGATCCGCGACCGCGAGGTGAGCGGCGAGCATCCGCGGATCGTCACCCTCTTCCGGGTGGAGAACGCCTGAGGGCGGCCCGATACGACCGAACTCCGGTCACGGATGCCCCCGGGCTCAGCCTGCTCCGAGGTGGGCGGAGTCGAAGACGTGCTCCGTGGCCGGTCCCAGGGGTTGTTGGTTGGGGTCGATCCCGCTGATCTCCAGGACCTGGGCCTTGAACCATCGGTCGAACTCCTGTTCCGACGCCGAGTAGCGGTCGGCAACCTCCAGCACACCGGGAGCGGCGGGACCGAGCTCGGTCACGGCGATGATCCAGGTTCTCCCGTCGTCCTCCTGCAGGTGCCAGGTCTCGCGGGCCACGCCGAACCGGCTGTAGAAGTCCGTCATCTCGACCGCTCGCTCCCGCACGGCGGCGATGAGCTCCTCCAGCACCTGGCGCTTCCCCGGTAGAACGGGAAACGCGCGTACGATTCTCTCTTCCACAGGATCTGCTCCTCGTCCGGGGGTGTGCGGATAAGATAGCGGACGGCGAATGATCCTGCTTCGGCGGCGGCACGCGGCCGCGCCCGCGCCCCGGGGCGCCAACACGAAGTCGGTCGTCTCACGCGCGCGGCGCCAGCGCCCGGAGCGTCATGTCCCAGCGGCGAGGGGCGTCGCGCGGATCGTACACGATGAGCGGAGCGCCGTGGGCGCCGAGGCGGTGGGGCACGGAGGCAAAGCGCATCAGCTCGTGCGCGACCTGCGCGGTGGCGCCGGGAGGCGGTGCGATCTCCTCGCCCGCCTCCCCGAGCAGCACCGTGGACAGCGACGGCCGACGCTCGGTGGAGCCCATCGATTGCACCACGGAGGCGACCACGGCGTTCCTCAGGAAGTTGCAGCCGAAGGAGAGGGGGGAGTACGCCGTGGCGGTGGGACGCACCAGCTCGAACAGGTCGCGCAGGGCCGGGTGGTGCTCGCGGAGCAGCGTCCGGACCTCCTCGTGCTCGGCGGCGTGGTCGACGAGCACGGCTGGAACCGCGCCGGTGAAGGCCCACGGATCGGCCGAGAGGGCGCCCAGCAGGGCCAGTGCCGTGCGCGAGCGCTGCCCGGGACCCCAGTCGGCTTCGGGGCGCTGCACGAGCGCCCGGAGCGGAGGCAGCACCGAGAACTGGAGCCAGGGATAGTCGATGTCGTTGTCGTCCCGCATGCGGCCCACATCCCGACCGTACATGAAGCGGAAGCCCCACCGCAGGTGGCTCCCCATGATGGCGGCGCACGGGATGGCCGTTCGCAACTGGTGCTCGGGATCCAGGGTGCGCACGCGCTCGAGGAGTGCCACGTACCCTTCGAGCTCGGGGTGGTAGTAGGAGGCGGCGGTCAGCAGCAGGGACTCGGCGTCGTCCATCACACGATGGCCGCTTCCCTGCGGGCCCTGCAGGTCTCTCACCAGACGCGTGATCGCATCCAGGGCGGCGTTGGGGTCCTCCGCGTCCCAGGCGCGCACGGCGAGCAGGGACAGAACCAACAGGAAGTAGTGGTCCAGCAGCAGGGAGAGCACGTGGCGCTCGGGTGCTCCGGGCATGCCCTGCTCCGCGCAGTAGCCGGCCAGCAGCACCGGCGCGATCTCCTGGGGTCGACGCTGGGCGGCGAAGTCCCAGACGTGCAGCAGGTGGAGTCCCTCGGAGCGGCAACTCCGGTCGAGGGCGTGCACGAGGCCCCGGAGCAGGAGTGGGGGCCCGCTCGTCGGGAATCGATGCTCGCGCATGGCACGCGCCAGACGCTCGATCGAGTCCACGAGGCCCGCCCGGCTGGTGACCGCGTCCAGGATCTCGCGGCGGGTCGAGCCGCGGAGCACCTCGGCGAGAAGCGCGTGGGCTTCCGCCGGATCGACGGTGGAGGTGGCGCGGGTCAAGGCCCTCAGCGGTGGGATCGGGGGGGCGGTGGTGCGGGGATCGCTACCCACCTCGCGGAGCGAGCGCGGATCCGACATCGGATCATGAAGCTATCCTGGTCCGGAGCGGCCCGCCAACCGCGGGGTGCCGTGTGTGCAGGGACCGCCGCTAGAGACCGTCCGGCTCGTGCACCTCGCCGTCCAGGTCGTCCAGACGCTGCTGCAGGTAGCGACGCGCGTCCTGGACGCCCTGGTTGTAGATCTGCGGACCCAGCGCCGCGGTCAGGAAGTCCAGCAGGCTATCCGCCCGGAAGGCGCTCAGCTCCATCTCGAACTCCTCCAGGAAGAAGCCCTGCAGGCGCTGGACGAGATGGCGGCGGCGGTCGTCGTCGATCCGGAGAGGCACGGTGGACTCCACAGGAGGGGGCGAGGGCTACGGAGGGGTAGGTCGGGGCTCCGGGCGGGGCAAGTGCGTGGGTCCACCCCCACAGGCGCACACCGCCGGTGTTGCGGTGCCTGTCTGCGGTGGAGATCCTGGTCTGGCGGCGGAGGTTCGCGCCGCGCGGCCACCCTGCGGCCTTCGACCGGGCCCCGACACGAGACGTGCGATGCAGCCCTGCTCCCGGGACTCCCGCGGCTCCTTCGATCCCCCGCGCCGGTGCCGGGCGGGCGGCCTCGTAGCGCTCGCCCTCTGCCTGCCGTTCGGCGCTTCCGCCGCGGCGGGCCAGGAGATCCTCGCCGTCCGCGCCTGCACCGGGGTGGGGGAGGCGTCCGGCATCTCCGGGCTGCTCCAGCTCGAGCGCTGGATCACGTCCGCGCCGTTCCGCTACTACGGGCGGTTCCAGGACGCGGCCGGCAACCTCCACGAGCTGGAGGTCCGCACCGGGGACACCGGGGGTGGCGTGGGGTCGGTCTGGACGAACGGCATGCGTCACCGTGAGACCCACGTGCACCTGGCGGTGGCGGCGGATACGGCGTTCGTGCTCCGTAGCGAAGACGGCGCGGTGGTGTCCTATCGCTGTACCCGACCGCCCGGTTGAGCTGCCGTCACCGAGATCGCATCCGCTGCATGCCTTCGAGGTCCACCCGGAAGGTGTAGAAGCCGTTGGTCACGCGTGCGGCCTCCATGCCGTCGGCCGCCAGCCCCCGCATGAGCTGCACGTCCGAGATGCTCAACGTCGGGCTACCGAGCGCATGCTTCCCCGCGTTCTTCTGCAGGGTGTGGTTGTGGAGGGCGTAGCGCCAGCGCCATCCCAGGCTGCGGAGGGAATCCACGACGTCGAACCCGTAGACGGTCTTGGGTGGATACATCTGGTCGGAGGCGCCGAAGACCAGGCCCACCTCGGCGCCGTCCGTGCCGTTCGCCCGCTCCAGCACCGAGACCAGGAACTCGGTCGGCGTCTCGAGTTGGGAGAACCGGGCGTTCTGGACGGAGAAGGCCAGGGCGTCCAGGCACGTGATCGGCTCGATCGCGCCGACGGCGCCCGACTGTGCCAGGTCATGGTTCCGGCGCTCGTCCGCCCACGCGGCAGCCTCGGCGTCGTCGCGCGGTGTGGGCTCGTCCGCCACCGGGCGGCGGACGTCACCGCCGTCCGCCCGTACCGCGGCCCGGTAGGCGAGCAGGCCCGGGTCCTGCGGAAGCACCGCCTCGTCGAAGACCGGGCGGGCCGGAACCGTCCAGAGCAGCAGGATCGTCCCGCCCTCCCGCAGGAGGGTGTCGGGCGGTGCGGCCAGCGCACAGCGGGGGTCCACGGGGTCCGGCGCCACGGCCGCCGAGGCATCCCCGGCCGCAGCGGACGGCCGGTCCGCCCCACAGCCTGGAGCGAGCAGGACGACGAGGGTCGTCAGGGTGGTCTTCAGGATGCGCGCGTGTGCCTCCCGCCGCCGGGGGCGACCGGCTCCGGATCCTGCGGGTCTCCCCATCCTCCCTCCCTCCGGCTTGCGGGCTTCGAGCCGCGTGGCTGTGTCTCTACCCTACGCGGGGCGGGACGGCCGGTGTCGGCCGGACCCGCCCGGTGACCAGTTCGGCTCCGATCCGACGCCATCACGAGGTAGAAGGCCGCGCACCGTGGCGCGGTCCAAGTCTGGAAGGCACGATGTTCCTGTACACGACGCTGCTCGCAGCCATCTGCTTCAGCGTGGCCGGCTACTTCATGAAGGTCTCGGCGGGCCTCACGGAAGGGATTCCCACGGCCGTGATGTTCTTGCTGGTCTTCCTCGGCGCCGGCTTCCAGGCGCTCGCCATGCGCCACACCGGGATGACCGTCACCTACGTGATGGTGCTGGGGGTGGAGGCGGTCGCCGCGATGGCGCTCGGCGGTCTGCTGCTCGGAGAGCGACCCACCCTCGCCCACCTCGCGGGCACCGGGCTCGTCCTGCTGGGTGTGCTGGTCCTGCACGCGTCCAGCGTCTGACGGCACAACAACCCCGGGGGATCCAGGCCCGCGCGAGGGCGGACCCCGGGGGCAGTACCCTCCCGCCAGGGTCCGTTCCGGGACCGCTCGGGCAGAGTGGCGGGTCCCTCCGCCGCATTCGTGCGGGCCGCCGCGACGCCAAGTCCCCCTTGCTGGCATCCCGCCTCCGTCCCGCCCATCTTGGCGGCTTCGCGAAGGAGGCCGGCGGCCATCGCCGGCCGTCTCCCGCACGACCAGGCGAACGACCCATGACCTTCCGCACCGCCCGTCCCCTGCCGCTCCTCCTCCTGGCCGTCGTGACGGCCTGTACGGCGTCCCCCGAGCCTCGGGAGCCCTTCGACGTCGTGGAGGCGACCATCCCGGAGATGCAGCAGGCCATGGAGGAGGGACGGGTCACCTCCCGCGAGCTGGTGGAGGCCTATCTGCTGCGGATCGCCCTGTACGAGGAGCGCATCAACGCGGTGATCAACGTCAACCCGCGCGCGCTCGAAGAGGCGGACCGGTTGGATGCGGAGCGGGCTGCCGGGAGGGTGCGCGGACCGCTGCATGGGATCCCGGTCGCCCTGAAGGACAACGTCCACACGACGGACATCCCGACGACGGGCGGGGCGCTCGCATTCGAAGGCTACCTGCCGCCGTACGACGCCACCCTCACCACCAACCTGCGTGAGGCCGGGGCCGTGATCCTCGCCAAGACGGTGATGACGGAGCTGGCGAACTTCATCGCCAACGGCATGCCCGGGAACTACTCGGCCGTGGGTGGCTACGGGCTGAATCCCTACGACCCGCGTCGGGATCCGCGCGAAGGCCGCAACGATGGCCGTCCGGTCATGAACACGGGAGGCTCCAGCTCGGGGATCGGCACCGCCGCCAACTTCTGGGCCGGCAACGTCGGTACGGAGACGTCGGGCTCGATCCTGTCTCCGTCCAACGCCAACATGCTCGTCGGCATCAAGCCCACGATCGGCCGCATCAGCCGCTGGGGTGTGATCCCCATCACCGGAGACCAGGATACCGCCGGCCCGATGACCCGGAACGTCACCGACGCCGCGATCCTCCTGGGTGCGCTGGAGGGCAGGCAACCCGATCCCAACGACCCCACCACCACGCGCTGCGAGCCGCCGCCGAACGGAGACTACACGCAGTTCCTCGATGCGAACGCGCTGCAGGGGGCGCGCATCGGCATCCCGCGCGCGATGTATTGGGATTCAGCGCAGGCGCCCGGCTCCGAGACGTGGCGCGGTGGGTTGACCGGGGAGCGGCGTACCGCGATGGAGGAGGTCATCGCCATCCTGCGGGAGCGGGGCGCGGAGATCGTCGATCCCGCCGACATCCCGAGCGTCGTGGATCCCGATCCCGCCAACAACCTTATGCTCGCGGGCCGCAGCAGCGTGCTGCACTACGGGATGAAGCGGGACTTCAACGCCTGGCTGGCGTCCCTCGGGGAGTCGGCGCCCGTCAAGACGCTCACCGAGCTCCGGGAGTGGAACCTCGCCCACGAGCGGGCCGGGGCCATCAAGTACGGCCAGGCCAACCTGGATCAATCGGACGATCTGGATCTGGAGAGCGACCGCGCCTCCTACGAGGAGGATCGGGCGCGGGACCTGCGCCTGAACGGCGAGCACGGCATCGACGAGGTGATGACGGGCATGGAGCTCGACGCGCTGCTGTTCCCGGGATCGGGGGGTGCGGGCATCTCGGCACGGCCCGGCTATCCCACGGTGATCGTGCCGTTCGCGCTCGTGCCGGTGGACGACGAGGACTTCCCCGCGGGCTTCGATCCACAGCCCGCGCCCTATGGGGTCAGCTTCGCCGGGATGGCGTGCAGCGAGCCGCGGTTGATCGCGCTGGCGTACGCGTTCGAGCAGGCCACGAAGCGCAGGGTGCCGCCGCCCGGAATGCCGTAGGCGTCCGCGGAGGACCTGGCCCCGCGCGCGATGTCGACGCGC
This sequence comes from Gemmatimonadota bacterium, assembly GCA_041390125.1. NCBI lineage: Bacteria > Pseudomonadati > Gemmatimonadota > Gemmatimonadota bacterium. The sequence continues at coordinate 16,101 of JAWKQN010000024.1, forward strand.
GCGAGCGCACTCCCGCGCGTGCATATGTCCGCCTACTCCCGGGGGAAGGCGAACAGATCCGTATCCGCGTCCGGCTCCTCGGTGATGAGGCCCCGCAGGATCTGTGCGCCCATCATCGAGAACGTGATGCCGTTTCCGCCGTAGCCCATCAGGGCGTAACAGCGCGGTGAGCCGGGTACGGCGCCGATGTGCGGCAGACCGGAGGCGGTCTCGCCGAAGCTGGCCGTCCAGGCGTGCGCGGCCCGGCTCTGGATTCCCGGGATCAACTGCGTGACCCGCCGTTCGAGTGTCGCCGTCTTCTCCGGCAACAGCGCGTCGCGCGCATCCTCGTCTTCGAAGGGCTCGTCCTCACCGCCCGCGATGATCGAGCCGCCCGGTCCGCTGCGCAGGTACAGATAGGGATCCGACGCTTCCCAGATCAGCGCCCTCCGACCGGGCCCCTTCCATGTGCCGGGCCCCGTCGCGATGACCCAGGTCGACACGATGCGGTGACCTGCGGCCGGCACGCGGTCCGGGAACTCGTATCCGGTCGCCCAGACGAGATGGCGGGCGGTAAGCGTGGGGCCCTCTGCCGTGTGCGCGATCACACGGTCGCGCTCGGGCTCGACGCGCACGACGTCCACGGGCCACTGGAACCGCGCGCCGCGGCGCGCCGCCTGGTCCAGAAGGCCCAGCGCGAGACGGCGGGGGTCCGCGACCAGGCCCCCGTGTCCCCAGAGCGCGGCCCGCGGGGCGATGCCGAAGCGAGCGGCCACGTCTGCCGCGGTCAGCCAGGCGCACTCGAACCCGGCTGCTCGCCGGGCGCGACCCTCCGCAGCCAACCCGCCGGCATCCAGCAGGTCGCCTTCCAGGTAGAGGGTGGAGCGACGATGGACGTCGGCGCGCAGCCCCAGCCGACGGATGCGGTCCTCGAGGGCCGCCAGGGCCAGTCGCGACCGGCGCCAGGCGCGCAGCGCGGCCTCCTCCCCCAGCGCGCGCGCCATCCGGTGGAGCGGCGTGTCCAGCGCGTAGAGCAGCAGGGACGTCGAGGCCAGCGTGGACCCGAGCGCGGGACCCCGCCGATCCACCACCGTGACCCGCAGGCCGGCTTCCGCGAGCAGGTCGGCCGTGAGCGCACCGGAGATGCCCGCTCCGACCACCAGGACATCGGTGCGGGCGTCGCGGGCCAGCGGCGTGGTGGGAAGCGCGACGTGAGGACCCGCGGCCCAGAGCGGGACGCCGGTGTGCAGATCACGGGCTTCGGTGGCCAAATGGGGCCTCGGAACGGACGTGCGGTGGGTGGAGGTGCGGCCGCGGGAGGGGGGAAGCGACGCGTCCGCCTGTACCCGGGGGCGGGGGACGCGGATCCCGACGCCGCACCGCGCCGCCCCGCCGGTCCGCGCGGGATCCGCGACGGACCGATCCGCCGCGGTGCTCTTTCGCGCCACTCCAGACGAGGGCCGCGCCGGCGGGACCCCGAGGGGTGCCGTGCGAGGGCCGTGCGAGGTGAGGCCGGATGGTCCATGCGACCGCCCGACGATGACCCGACGGGCGCCGCGCGACGCTTTCGAAGCGGGGACCGCTGCTCTCCGATGGAGCCCGGGTCATGCCACACGGAGGATCCGATGAATCGAATCTGCGCTCTCTGTCTCGCGCTCGCGCTGGGCGCGTGCCGACCCGTGCCACCGCAGATACGCGCCCCCCATCCGGCCGACGTCGTGGTGTCGTGGAACGAGCGCCTCCTGGAGATCGCCGAGGCGGAGGATGGCTTCTTCACGCTGAAGGGCGTGCGCACGGCCGCGATGATGCATCTGGCGATGCACGACGCCTTGAACGCCGTCGAGCCGCGCTTCGGGACCTTCTCCCCGGTGGCCTCGTCGTCCACCGCGGACCCGGTCGCGGCCGCGTCCGAGGCCGCCTACGCCGTCGTCGTGTCGCAGTATCCGGATCGCCGGCAGGTCCTCGACGACGAGCGGGCGCGGTGGACCCCCGCGGACGCCGACGTCGGGAACGCGGCGTCCGACCTCGGGAGCCGCGTCGCGGCCGCGGTCGTCGAGACGCGGAACGGCGACGGCTGGGACGCGGAGACGGCCTACGAGTGGCATCCGATGGGCCCGGGGGTCTACGCGCAGTTCAGCGAGCACAGCGGAACCCCGGAAGGGTTCGTGTTCGGCGCCGGTTGGGCCGCCGTCCGGCCGTTCCTCCTGGAGCGCGGGGACCAGTTCCGTTCACCGCCGCCACCGGAGATCCGAAGCGAGGCCTACACCCGGGCGTTCGTCGAGGTCAAGGATGTGGGTGCGGCCGTGAGCACGAACCGCACGGCGGATCAGACCCACTTCGCGCTGTGGTGGAAGGAGTTCGTGGAGAAGTCGCACAATCGCCTGGCCCGGGAGCTGGTGACGGCGGAGTCGCTGGACCTCTGGGAGGCCGCCCGCCTCTTCGCGCTGCTCAACGTCAGCGTGTTCGACGGGTACGTCGCCTCCTTCGACTCCAAGTTCTTCTACAATCACTGGCGTCCCTATACTGCCATCCGCTGGGCCGAGCACGACGGCAATCCCGATACCGAAGCGGACGCGACCTGGACCAACCTGCACGACCACACCTATGCCTTTCCGTCCTATCCGTCGGCACACGGCACGGTGTGCGGAGCCGCGATGACGGTGTTGGCCAGCGTGTTCGGGGAGGAGCGCCCGTTCGACATGACCATCCGGGCGGTGGACCGCTCCGGGCCCGGCTCGGGGCTGGTGGAGATGGATCCGCCGACGCGCCACTTCGAGCGCTTCGCGCAGGCCGCCGACGAGTGCGCGCTCTCGCGCGTCTATCTGGGCATCCACTTCCGGTACGACTCCGAAGCCGGCACTGCGCTGGGCAGGGACGTCGGGGGACTGGCCGCGGCGGCCCTGCCGCCGAGGCAGGCACCGGGGGAGCGGTAGAGGGGCGTGGTGGGGCGCCTCCCTGGGGCGCCCGACGTCCGTCCGGAGGGGGCCAGGGGGCGTCGGGTCGATGCGCCGGGGCACCGGACGGCGGTCGACGGGGTCTGGTAGGGGTCCGCGACCGATCGACCCGGAGGACTCCATGGCCGACGATGCCTCGATTCGTGACCTGCTCGCGCGCGTGCTCGGGTGGGGGGAGGCGCACCTGACGCTCGAGGCCGCCGTCGAGGGGCTCGACCCCGCGCTGCGCGGCGTGCGGCCGACCGGGCTGCCCCACTCGATCTGGGAGTTGGTGGAGCACATCCGGATCGCGCAGCGCGATCTGCTCGACTTCACGCGGCCCGGCGCGTATTCGACTCCCGACTGGCCACGCGAGTACTGGCCCGATGCGCCCGCGCCGCCGGACGACGCGGCGTGGGCGCGGACGCTCGAGCGCATCCGCGAGGACGCGCTGGCCCTGTCCGGGATCGTCCATGACCCCGCCATCGACCTGTCCGCTCCCGTACCGCACGGAGACCGTGCAGGGCAGACCTACGCCCGCTCGCTGCTCGTGGCGCAGGACCACGCGGCCTACCACATCGGCCAGGTCGTCACCGTGCGACAGCTCCTCGAGGCGGCGGCGGCGGGATAGCTCCCGTCCCGGTCGGCGAGACCCCGGTCGGACAGACGATCCCGGCTCCGTCGTACGAGGTGTGGGACAGACGTACGGGAGAGGTCGGGAGGTGGGCGATGGGTGCGGGTGGCGGAGAGGAGCCGGGCGGGCGCTGGTCGCGTCGAGACTTGGTGGGGTCGGACGGCTGAGGGTAGAAGCCGCTCGCCGGGCGTCTCGGGCACCCGCGGGCAGATGCCGCCGTCCTGCGTTCAGCCGGTCGTCTCCATGCGGGTGTAGCGCTCGACGACCCGCATCTCCCCGTTGGGAAACTGCACGACCTGCGTCCGCTCGCGCGGCAGCCCGCGCTCGTCGAGGAGGAGGGTGGCGGAGCCCGACGGGGTCGCCGCGACCGTGATGTCGAAGCGTACGCCGTCTCCGGTCGCTGCGTCGGTCAATCCGTCCACGACCACCCACTCCCGCACGCCGCCCTCCGCGTGGTCGGCTCCCTGGCCCGCCGTCAGCATGGCGAGGTTGTGGAGCACACCCATCCTCATAAGGCCCACCAGCAGGGCCTCCTCGAGGGCGGCCGGCCGGGTCGCGTTCGTCGGCGCCGTCGCGGAGCCGAAGCGGTAGGCGTCCCCGTCCGCCAGCAGGCGGACGTCGACGGGTCCGCCGCCGAAGGTGCCCGTGGCGGCCAGCTCGGTCCGATCCGCGGACGTGTGGAGCGTTCCCTCCAGGTCCGCCGTGAAGGCGCCTTCCGATGTGACGTGGAACGCCAGGGAGACGGACTCGGCATCGAGGAGCCGCTGCTCGACCGCCGCGTACCGCGCGGAAGGGTCCTCAGGAAGAGCGCCGTTCCCGCCCCGCCCGTCCCCCGAGGCACCGCACGCGCTGGTCCCGAGCACGAGCAGGCAGACCGCGGCCCGCCCAGCCGAGAGCCTGGGTGCGCGAGCGGGCCCTCCTTCGTACCAGCGTGTCATGTGCCTCCTCCAGCCGTGATGCGGACGACCCTTTCCGTTACGGTGGGAAAGCGCTCGAATTGCAGGACGTCGTGACCCGGGACCACGCGCGCCGGGTCCCCGGCCAGCTCCTCCATGCGCCGGTGCGCGGCGATGTTCGCCTCCCGATCCTCCGGCGAGAACGTGGCGCTGGCCCGCCCCTCGTGCAGGTTGCGGTAGAGGTAGGCGTTGTCGGAGGCCAGCACCCAGGGCTGCGGCGTCTCCACCCGCAGGTACTGTGATGCGAAGGTGTGGCGGGCGCCGATGTAGGCGCGGATCCCGGGCAGGATCTCGACGTCGTCTCCTGCCACGAAGCGGACCTGTCCGGCCATGTTCCTCGCCAGCAGGTGCTCGATGTCGGCGCGATCGATGCCACCGGTACGGCCTCCGGGCTGCCAGGCCGCACCCGTGTAGTAGGTATACTCGGCTTCCTGCAGCCAGAGCGTGGCGTTCGGGAACAGCGCGATGCCGCCCATGTGGTCCCAGTGGGCGTGGCTGATGATCACGTCGGTCACGTCCTCGGCGCGGATGCCCGCGCGCGCGAGGGCCTCGTCCGGGCGTTCGAAGTCGCCGAAGGTGAAGCGCTCCAGCCACGCTTCGCGGAAGAAGCCGGTATCAAACAGCACTACGTGTTCGGCGTCGCGCAGCACCCACATCACCATCGCGATGTCGAGCGCCTCGCCCTCGGGTGCTCCCGGCATCAGCCCGCGCAGGGGGAAGTCGGCGATGGTCCCGTAGCGCACCGCCAGGATCTCCCACTGCTGGGCGGGGAGGGGGGCCGCGAAGGCCAGGAGCGACAGGAGCAGGAAAAGGCGGCGGCGCACGCGTGAGCCTCGGTCGGATGCGGAGTCGCGCGGGGCGTCCCCTGGAAGGCGCCGGTGCGGCACCGTTGGCGGCAAGCTCGTACGCTGCCCCGATTCCGGCAAATCCGGGCCGCGAACTCCCGTGAGAGCGCGGAGTACTGGGCGGATCGCCCGCTGCCGCCGCCGCGCGCGTCCTCGAACCCCACCCGTCCATGTCCTTCAGCGCTGACGACCTCGTGGCCCTGCTCGACCTCGAGCCGCTCGAGGAGAACATCTACCGGGGCAGCAACCGCGACATCGGCACGCGGCGCATCTACGGTGGCCAGGTGCTGGCGCAGGCGTTGGCCGCAGCGCAGCGCACCGTCGAGGACAGCCGGCTCGTACACTCGCTCCACGGCTACTTCATCCTTGCGGGTGACCTGGCTGCGCCGGTGGTCTACTTCGTCGATCGGTTGCGCGACGGCGGGTCCTTCACGACCCGCCGCGTCACCGCCATCCAGCACGGTCGCGCCATCTTCAACATGGCCGCGTCCTTCCACAAGGCGGAGGACGGACTGGAGCACCAGGAGCCGATGCCCGAGGCGCCTGCCCCGGATTCCCTCACGCCCGAGCTCGAGCTCATCCGGCAGCGGGCCGGCAGCATTCCCTCGCCGCTGCGCGAGGTACTGACGCAGGACCGGCCGTTGGACTTCCGGCCGGCCGATCAGGGGGACCCCTTCGACAACGCCCCCAAGGCGCCGCAGCGGACGTGGTGGGTGCGGGCCAACGGTGTCCTCGGGGACGATCCCCTGATCCACCGGGCGGTGCTTGCCTATGCCTCCGACTACGGACTGCTGGTGTCCGCCGTGCGTCCGCACGGGATGAGCTTCCGCGACCCGCGCCTGATGGTGGCCAGCCTCGACCACTCCCTCTGGTTCCACCGGCCCTTCCGGGTGGACGAGTGGCTCCTGTACGTGGTCGAAAGTCCCGTCGCCGCCGGGGGCCGCGCCTTCACGCGCGGCACCTACTACACGCGCGACGGCCTGCTCGTGGCGTCGGTGGCGCAGGAAGGGCTGATGCGGACGGTCTCGCCGGGTCGGTGAACCGCCCTCACTCGGGTGGGTGATGGTGCGCCGGCCCGGAAGCACGGGAGCCCGCCGGGGGCGGGCCCCCCGGACCCCGGAACGGGGCCCGAGGGAGCGACGCCGGTCCAGCGCGGATCAGGCGCGAGCAGCGCGGGTGTTGACGCTCTCCTTCGCGAGGCGCGTCAGCAGGCTGTCGGCCTTCTTCTCCTCCTCCAACGTCTGGCCCAGCAGGGCGTGGTCCTCGGCACGGCCGAGCATCTCCGCGTAGGTGGCCACGGTGCCGTAGCCCGCGATCTCGTAGTGCTCCACCCGTTGCGCCGACGCGATGAGCCCCGCGTCCCGAACGCCGTGCGGGGCATCCTTGCCGAAGAGACGGGTGGAGTCGTCCACCAGCTCCTTGGCTTCCTTGATCAGACCCTTCATGCCGTGGCAGGTGTGCCCGCTCTTGTCGACCTTGAGCCGGTCGAGGATCTGCTCGAGCCGGGCCTTGTGCCCGCGCGTCTCCTCCAGATGGTCGCGGAAGGCACGCTCCAGATCAGGTGTGGAGGCGTTCTCGGCCATCGTGGGCAGGGCGCTGATCAACTGGGTCTCCGCGCTCAGGAGATCGCGGAGCTGGTAGACGTAGAGGTCCTGAAGATTCTGGGGCGTCATGCGTTGCCTCCCGCTTGGACGATCGGGTTCGAGTCGACCCGCGGTCCGGCGCAGACGGCACAACGGTGGGGGAGCCCGGCGCGCCCGCGTTGTCCGGCACGCGGGGGGATCCATGGGGTGGCAACACCCGCGCCATGCCCGCGCCGCTGGAGCGGCACCGGCGATCGGCCGGCGGATCGCTCCTGGCGATCCTGCTGGGCGTTTCGTTCGTGCACGACCCGAGGGGCTGCAACACGACCCGGCCCTCGCCCGCTGCTTCAGCGTCCCGGTCGGTCCCACCACCCGACGGGTCGGTCGTCGGCCCGGAGCATGTCGCCGTCGATCCAGGGGTAGGGGCCGTACGGACGCTCCTCCGGCCAGAGCTCGTCGAGCGTGGCGGCGTCGTACATCCTCCCCGCCTTCATGACCCACCGGATGGCGGTCGTGTTGTGGATGTCGCTCAAAGGATCGGCGTCCAGGACGATCAGGTCCGCGAGCTTCCCCGCTTCCAACGACCCGATGTCGCGCTCCATGCCCAGGAAGCGGGCGCCGTGCATCGTGGCCACCTCCAGCGTCCCCATGGGATCCATGGCGGTGGCGATCATCCACATCTCCCAGTGGGACCCGATCCCGTGATGTTGACCGTGCGAGCCGATCGCCCCGCCTCCGCCCCGCGCGATGATGTCGGCCATCCCCAGCGCGATGAACGGGAACGTGTAGTCGGTCTCCGGACGCAGCGTGCGGCGACGCGTGGGGGGAATGAGGTGGCGCCAAGGCAGCCAGCGCTGCTGCTTCGGATCCTTCCACTGGTCGTCCACCTGCCAGAAGTACTCCTCGCTCCAGGCGCCGGCTCCCCCGACCACGAACGTCGGTGAATAGACCGCGCCCGCCCGGCCGAACAGTTGGGCCACGTCGTCGTAGAGCGGTGCATAGCTCATCGGATGCTCCCAGCCGGTCTGACCGTCGAGCGTCGTGCCGATGTTGTAGGCCAGGTCCGCCCCTTCTCCCGTCACCATCACCCGCTTCTCCCGCGCGATGTCGGCGATCCACTGCCGCTGGCTCCGCAGCGGTTGCCCGTACTGCTTGATGGCGACGGCGCCCCAGTCCAACAGCCGGTTGATCTCGTGCAGCGCGTCTTCATAGCTGCCGATCTCGTTGGACCGGGCCCGGTCGCCGGGGGACATGTTCTCCCCGGTGCTGAATACCCGTGGCCCGACCGTCAGCCCCGCCTCGATCATCTCCGCCTCCGGGAAGACCGCCGCGGACCAGCCGATGGGGTCCATGGTCGTCGTGACGCCGTAGGCCAGGTAGGCGGCCGCCTCGAAGTTGCGACGCGGCAGGATGCCGGAATGCTCACGGTGGTGGTGCGCGTGCGGGTCCACGATGCCGGGCATGACTGTGGCACCCGCGAGGTCGATCACCCGCTCGGCCGCCCCGGTGTCACAGAGGCCCACGCAGGCGAGGCGGCCGTCCGCGACCACGATGGTGGCGTCGTCGAGCACTCCGCCGCCGTTCATGGGCAGCACCCGCGCGTGGGTGAGCGCCAGGGTGCCGGATCCCAGCGCGCGGGGAACGCGCAGCGTGATCCGGGTCGTGTCCGTCCGGTCGGTGGCGGGATCGTACCGGTAGTAGCGGGCTCCGCTCCCGAATTCGAGTGTGCCATCCCCGCGCCAGCGCGGATACAGCCCGCCCTCGCGGGTGAGCTGCCGCACGTCCGGATCGGCGCGCTTGTCGATCCGGGCGGGAGGGGCCGCGCCCACGGTGCTGGGCAGCGGGGCCACGTACACGTTGAAGGCCTCGGCAAACGCAATCCAGCGCCCGTCGGGGGAGGAAACGACCTCGTCCGCGTACGGCAGGAGCGCGTGGACCTGACGATCGCTCCCGTCCGGGCGCACCGAGACGAGCGCCGTGCCGCGCGGTTGGGAGTCGGGCGGGGCTTCCTCCGGGAAGAAGATCCGCCCCTCGGGCCCGAACGACGCCCGCACGATCTGACGACGCCCGCCGGCCTGAGCGCCGCCGTCGTGCCGCGTGCTGGCGCGCGTCAACACCGCCTCCGGAGCGCCGGACCGGGTGAGACGGACGATCTCGTACCACGGGTTGCTGGCCCAGGTGCGGCCGCGCGCGGTCGCGCCCGACCCCCGGGTGACGAGGAGGGTGCCGTCGGAGCCCCACACGGGGTTCACGTACTCGCCCGCGTCGGCTTCCAACCGCTCGGGCCGCGATCCCGGTCGGCTGGGCACGCGCCACAGGCGGCCGCGTTCGAGGTCGTGCCAGCTCGCGAACACGATGGACCCGCCGTCGGGAGACCACGTTCCCGAGTACTCGAGCGGCTCGAAGGAATCCTCCGTCAGGCGCTGCGGCACGCCGTCCGGCAGATCCATCACCCACAGGCGCCCGACGGCCTGGAAGAGCAGACGGCGCCCGTCCGGTGACGCCGTGGGCCAGCGCATGAAGCGCACCTCGACGGGGCCGTCGGAGATGCGGTGATCGCCGCGCGCCTGCTCCGACATCGTGCGCACCACACGGGCGCGATGCTGAAGCGTGGAGACCGTGCCGCTCGCGACGTCCAGCCGGCGCACCTTCCCCCCCTGCGAGATCACGAGCGCACGGCTGTCCGCGGTCCACGCGTACCCGGGCAGCACCCGCAACGTCTTGATGCCCTCGGCCATGTCCAGCTCGATGGGGTCCATCACCCGCCGCTCGGCTCCCGACGCGAGATCGCGCAGGAACAACGCGGTCCGAGGGCCGATGCGGAGCCCGCGCCAGGAGACCGTCCCGTCCGGGATGCGGCGGGCGAACGCCAGCCAGCGGCCGTCGGGCGAGGGCTCTGGAGCGATCGCGCCCCCGCTGGAGCCCCGATACTGCGCTTGATCCGTGCCGGTGGTGATCTCCGAGACCACCCCCGAGCGGAGATCGAGTCGCCGCAGCTGCATCCCGCCCTCGATGAGGCCGTCGGCCGACACGGGGACGTGGTAGTACAGGTGCTGTCCATCCGCGGAAGGCGCAGGCCAGGCCGCGCCTCGTTGTGAAGCGCCCACCAGCTCCCGTCCGGGGCCGCCGTCGAGTGGGTAGGTCCAGATGCCGGCCCTGCGGCCGCCCACACCCTGCGGCTGCTGGCGCAGCACGATGGATCGGCCGTCCGGCGTCCAGCGCGGCTCGACGACGCGGGTCGCGGGATCGAGGAAGAGCGGACGTGGCTCGCCCCCGTCGGCGCCCATGATCCAAGGATTGCTCTGTCCCGCGCGGTCCGAGACGAAGACGATGTGCGTCCCATCGGGCGAGAAGCGCGGATGGATGTTGGTGGCCACTCCGCTGTCTTGCGTGAGGCACTCCGCCTCCCCACCGCGCGCCGGCATGCGATAGATCTGCCCCAGCAGGTCGAACACCACCCATTCCCCATCGGGAGAGATGTCGACCGACATCCACGTCCCCTGGTCGGTCGTGAAGTCGATCGTCCGGGTACGGCCGCGAGCCGCCGTGACGTCCCACGCGGTGAGGGACTCGACCGGTGCCTCCTGGCCTCCGACGCTGCCCTGCGCGCCGGGGAGGAGGAGCAGCAGCAGAGCGATCGGAGGAGTCAGGTGCGCGCGCATGCGGAGCCCTGTGTCGCGGGTGGATGCGGCGGAAGTGGCCGTCGGGTGCACTCCGGGTAACGTAGAGCCGGTGGAGCCGCCGCGCTCGATACCCACCACCTCACAGGATTCGGGGGGGGGCCACGCGCCCACGCCGGAACCGATGATGCTGCGTGGTGTCGGACCTCCTGGGTGCGTCCAGCAACGCCCGTCCCCCCACCGACGCGCTCACCCGACGCGCCGCGCGCATCGAGCCTCCCCCGCCATGCCGCCTCCACAGGCCGCGTCCGCGAGGGCGGACGCGGATCCCTCGTCCCTTCCGCGACCGCCATGCCACCCAGCCATCCCATCCGCCGCCGACGTGCTCCTGGCTTCCTGCTCCTCTGGGCGAGCGCGAGCGCCTGCGCCGTGCACGCTGCGAAGGCCCAAGCACAGACCACGCACCCGGATTCCACCGCCGCAGCGCGCGCGCTGTCCCTGGCCGAAGCGATCCGGCTCGCGGAAGGCAACGCCGAGCAGGTGGAGATCGCGGCCGCCTCCGTGCAGGCTGCGGAAGGCCAACAGCAGAGCGCCTTTGCCGCGCGGCTGCCCCAGCTCGGCGGCAACGCCTCCTACTCCAGGACGCTGGACAGCCAGTTCCGTGGCGCGTTCGGTGGCGGTGGCAACGACACGCCGTCGTGTCCGCCGTACTCGCCGAACCCCGGGCTCGGGCTGGAGGCACGGGTGGATTCGCTCGAACAGGCGTTCGTCTGCGGCCCGTCGAGTCCCTTCGGTGGGGCGGACTTCAACTCCGTCGGCTTCGGCAGCGAGAACACCTGGACGCTCGGGCTCCAACTCTCGTGGCAGGTCTACGGCGGTGGCCGCCTCGCCGCGCTGAGCTCGGCCGCGGACGCCGAAGTGCGCGCCGCCGATGCGGGGCTGACCGCAGCCCGTGCCGGATCCGTCCTCGAGGTGGTGCAGGCCTACTATGACGCGCAGCTCTCGACGCGTCTCGTGGAGATCGCGGGTGCCGTGCTCGAGCAGGCCGAGGCCACCCTGCAGCAGACCGAGGCGCGCGAGCGGGTGGGCACCGAAGCGGAGTTCCAGGTGTTGCGGGCCCGGGTGGCACGCGACAACCAGCGGCCCGTGCTGATCGAGCGGCGCACGGCGCGCGACGTCGCCTTCTTCCGGCTGAAGCAGCTCCTCGATCTTCCCCTGGAACGCGAGGTGGTGCTGACGGACCAGCTCGAGGACGTGGCGACCGCGCTCCCGACCGACAGCGTTCCCGCAGCACCGGCACTGGAGGACCGCACCGCCGTTCTTCAGGCCCGCTCCACAGTTGCCGCGCAGGAGGACCGGGTCGACGCCGCCTGGTCGCAGCACCTCCCGGGTCTCGCGCTGACGTCCTCGTATGGCCGCGTCGCCTACCCGACGGACCTGACGCCGCAATGGAGTCAGTTCCGAACCAACTGGACCGTCGGGGTGGCGCTGCAGGTTCCGCTGTTCACGGGCGGGCGGATCGGCGCGGAAGAGACCGTGGCCCGCTCCGGGCTCCTCCAGGCGCAGGCTCGGCTGGAGCAGACGCGCGAAGCCGCGACGTTGGACACCTACCAGGCCTACGCATCCCTGCAGGCCGCACAAGCCAATTGGGAGGCCAGCTCCGGAAGCGTGTCGCAGGCCGAACGCGCCTACGAGATCGCGGAGATCCGTTTCGAGGAGGGTCTGTCCACGCAACTGGAGCTCAGCGACGTGCGCCTGCAGCTGGCCCAGGCGCGGGCCAACCGCGCCCAGGCTGCGCGCAACCTGCTGGTGGCGCGGACCCGCGTCCGCCTCCTGCCCGATCTACCCGTCGGCCCCGCTCTACAGGCGAGCCCGGACGGAGGCGCGCCCATCGGCGCCGGTGCGCCGCCCGGCATGCAGGCCGGCCCCGGCGCCCCCGGGGCAACGCCGGCGGGCGCGGGCGTACCCGGCACTCCGAACCCCACCGGCCCCAGCGGGAGCCCCCGATGATCGATCGTACGAGATCCTGGTTGCGCGCGCGTCCCCATGCCGCCGTGCGTCTCGCGCTCGCGGGGCTGATCGCCGCCGCCGGGTGCGGTGGCGGATCGGAGGCAGAGGGGACGGAGGCCGCGGCCTTGACGGTCAACGTCTCCGACCTGGCTGTCGTCGACTCTGCGACCATCGAGACCGGTCCGTTGGTGTCGGGCTCGCTCGAGGCGCGGGAGCAGGCCACGGTGCGCGCCGAGGTGGGCGGGACCGTCACCGACGTACGCGTGGAGGAGGGAGAAGAGGTGAGCCGGGGGGACGTGCTTCTCGCGCTCGACACGGAGGCGCCCGCGGGAACACTGGAGTCGGCGCGCGCCCAGGTGACGTCGCTCGAGGAACAGGTCGAGGTGGCTCGCCGCGACGTGGATCGCTATCAGCGCCTGGTGGACGTGGGGGCCGTATCCGAGCAGCAGCTCGAGACCGCGCGGAACCAGTTGGCCACGCTGCAGGCTCAGCTCGCCGATGCCCGTGCCCGCCGCACGGAGGCCGGGGAGCGCGTGGCGGATACCCGGCCGGTGGCGCCCCTCGGTGGCGTCGTGAGCCAGCGCCCGGTCAACAGCGGTGACGTCGTCTCGGTCGGTGAGCCGCTGGTGACCATCGTCGACCCCTCCAGCCTGAGACTGGTGGCGTCGGTTCCGGCGGAGGCGCTCTCGCAGCTCGAGGTCGGGGCACCGGTGGAGTTCGAGGTGTCCGGCTTTCCGGATCAGTCCTTCAACGGGACCGTGACGCGCATCAATCCGGTGGCGGACCCGGCCACCCGCCAGGTCACGCTCTACGTCGACATTCCCAACGACGAGGGGCGTCTGGTGGCCGGCCTCTTCGCCGAGGGGCGGGTAGCCACCCAACGGCACCGGACGTTGGTGATCCCCGCCGGAGCCACCGACCTGACGGCCGAAGCCGCCGCCTCGGCCGCCGGATCCGTGCTCCGGGTACGGGAGGGTCGGGCGGAGCGCGTGCAGGTCACCTTCGGGCTGGTGGATCCCCGCACGGATCGCCTGGAGGTCCTGGAGGGCATCCAGGCCGGCGACACCGTGCTGGTAGGCCCTGCCCGGGAGATCACGCCCGACACGCCGGTGCAGATCGCGGCCGCGCCCGACACGACGGCGGGGGGCTGAGCGTGTTCATCTCCGACTTCGCCATCCGCAAGCCCATCGCCACCATCACGGTCATGATCGCCCTGGTGGTCTTCGGGCTCTACGCGCTCATGGTGCTCGACGTGGACGAGTTCCCCGAGATCACCAATCCCATCGTGTTCGTAGCCGTGCCCTACCCGGGCGCCTCTCCCGAACAGGTGGAGCGGGACGTCGTCGATCCGATGGAGGAGTCCTTCAATGCCCTGAGCGGGATCGACCAGATCACGTCGACGTCGATGGACGGCTTCGCCCAGATCGTGGTGCAGTTCGTCTTCAGCAAGGACGTGGATCAGGCTTCCCAGGACGTGCGGGATGCGATCTCCAGCATCCAGGGCGACCTGCCGGCCGAGATGGAGGAGCCGGTCATCCAACGGTTCGACCCGAACCAGCTGCCCATCGTCTCGCTGACGCTGTCCGCGCCGGACCGCAGTCCGGCCGAGCTCACCCGCATCGCCGACCCCACCGTGACGCGCGAGCTTCGGGGAATCGAGGGCGTGGCCCAGGTCACCGTGCAGGGTGAGGTGGAGCGCGAGCTGACGGTCCAGCTGCGGCCGGCGGAGCTGCAGGCAGCGGGGATCGGCGTCCAGCAGGTCGTGCAGGCGCTCCAGGCCCAGAACCTCTCCGCGCCGGTCGGCCGGGTGAACGCGGATCTGGAGGAGCGCACCATCCGACTTCGGGGTCGGCTGGAGAGCCCGCAGGACTTCCTGCGCATCGCCGTAGGTCAACGCGACGGACAGTTGATCCGGCTGGGACAGGTCGCCGACGTGGAGGACGGGACCGCGGAAGCGCGGTCCCTGGCGTTCTACAACGGCCGGCCGGCGGTGGGGCTGGACGTCACGAAGTCGCGCGAGTACAGCACGGCCAGCGTGGCAGACGCCGTCAAGGAGCGCGTGGACGCCCTACGCGAGCAGCTCCCGGACGACGTCCAGCTGGACGTCGTCCGCGATGCCGGTGACCGGGTGGAGAACTCGGTGCGCAACGTCCAGGAGACGCTCTTCGAGGGGGCGGTGCTCACCGTCCTCGTGATCTTCCTGTTCCTCAACTCCTGGCGCAGCACCGTCATCACCGGCCTGGCCCTGCCCGTGTCGGTGCTGGCCTCCTTCATCGCCGTGTGGGCCTTCGGGTTCACACTCAACACGATGTCCCTGCTGGGGCTGTCCCTGGCCATCGGGATCCTGATCGACGATGCCATCGTGGTGCGCGAGAACATCGTCCGGCACATCGAGATGGGGAAGGACCACTACACCGCCGCCCGGGAGGGGACCGACGAGATCGGGCTGGCCGTGGCCGCCACGACCTTCTCCATCGTGGCCGTGTTCGTGCCCGTCGCGTTCATGGAAGGGGTCGCCGGCCAGTGGTTCAAGCCGCTGGCGCTCACGATCGCCTGCGCGGTGCTGGTGTCGCTGTTCGTCTCGTTCTCGCTGGACCCGATGCTGTCCGCCTACTGGCCGGATCCCCAACTCGAATCCGACGAGCACCACCACCGCGTCACGCGCTGGCTGGCGCGCTTCAACGACTGGTTCGATCGTCAGGCCGAGCGCTACGAGGGCATCATCGCCTGGGCGCTCGACCACCGCTGGACGGTGATCGGCATCGCAGTCCTCTCCTTCGCCGGTGCGATCGGATTGCAGATGGTTCTCGGCGGCGGCGGCTTCGTGCCGCAGAGCGACCGCTCGGAGTTGAACATCGCGGTGGAGGTACCGCCGGGCTCCAGCATCGAATACACGCGGATCAAGACGCTGGAGGTGTCCCGGATCGCCCGCAGCCATCCCCAGGTCGCATACACCTACACGACCGTGGGGAGCGCGACGGGCTCGGGCGCGGTGGACGAAGCGACCGTCTACGTGCGTCTCGTGCCGCGCGGAGACCGCGACGTGTCGCAGCAGGCGCTGGGCGAAGACGTCCGCACGGAGATCCGGCGCATCGCCGGAGCGAATGCCTACGTCTACTCGGGCGGCTTCGGCGGCAACGAGAAGCAGATCCAGATCCAGCTGCGTTCGGAGGAGGGTGCCGGCCTCGAGCGGGCGGCGGAGCAGGTGCGCGAGGCCGTGCGGGGAGTGCCGGACGCCGTGGACGTGGGTCTTTCCACACGAGGGCAGAAGCCGGAGCTGGACATCGAGATCGAGCGGGCGCTCGCGTCCACGCTGGGTCTGTCCCCGGGGCAGATCGCCCAGGCGCTCCGGCCCGCCTTCGCAGGCATCGATGCCGGTGACTGGGTCGATCCCACCGGGGAGACGCGCGAGGTCCGCGTCCGCCTGGATCCCTCCGCGCGCCGCAACGCGACGGACCTCGCACAGCTGCCGTTGGTGCTCCCCGAGGGAAGCACGGTGCCGCTCGGGCAGGTGGCCCGGATCGAGCAGAGCCTGGGGCCCGCGCAGGTCCAGCGGTTGAACCGGGACCGCGTCATCACGGTCGGCGCGAACGTCGACGGTCGCTCGCTCTCCGAGGTGTCCGCCGACATCGACGAGCGCCTGGATGCGCTCGAGCTTCCGCCGGGCGTCAGCGTCACGCAGGGCGGCGAGGTGGAGCAGCAGGGTGAGGTCTTCACGAGCATCTTCGCCGCGCTGGGGCTGGCGATCCTCCTGATGTACCTGATCCTGGTGGTGCAGTTCGGGTCCTTCCTCGATCCCCTGGCCATCCTGGTGTCGCTGCCGCTCTCGCTGATCGGGGTTGTGCTCGCACTCATCATCACCGGCGACACGCTCAACATCATGAGCATGATCGGCGTCATCCTGCTCATGGGGATCGTGGCCAAGAACGCCATCCTCCTCATCGACTTCTGCAAGTGGGGTCGGGAACGGGGCCAGCCGCTCCGGGAGGCGATGATCGAAGCCGGCCGGGTCCGGCTCCGACCCATCATGATGACCACGGTCTCCCTGATCGCGGGGATGACGCCGGTCGCCCTGGGCTTCGGGGAGGGCGGGGACTTCCGGGCGCCGCTCGGGCGCGCCGTCATCGGCGGCGTGATCACCTCCACGCTGCTCACCCTGCTGGTGATCCCCACCGTCTACGAGATCCTGGACGACGCGCGCTCCTGGGTGATGGCGCGCCTCCCCGTGGGGGGGGACACCCCGCCCGAGGAGCGCGAGCGGGAGCCCGAGCCCGAGCAGGAGCCGGCCCCGGTGGCGTGACCTCGCCGTCTGGCGCGGAGCCACGTGCGACGTCGAACCGGCGGCGGCAGAACCGCCTTGCCCGGCGCGGGAGCGCGAGCAGCCATACCGGTCAGCCCCTGGCCCGGAGAGAGGGATGGAGCCCAAGGCCGCATCCGATGCGCCCGATGAACGGAGTGCCAGCCGCTGGACCTGGCTCCTGCCCCTGCTCGTGCTCGGTGGGCTCGCGGTGCTGTACGCCGTCTGGGGTCCCTTCCAGTCGTTCGTGGACGGGGCCTACGGCGCTCTCGCCAGCGGGGAGCGCGCGCGCATCGAGCGTTGGACCCAGGGCTTCGGCGCCTGGGGCGTGGCGGCGGTCGTCGCGCTCATGCTGTTCCAGACCCTGGTGCCGTTCCTCCCCTCCCTGGCTCCGATGGTGGTCGCGGTGCTGGTCTACGGGCCGGTCCAGGGAGGACTGCTGGCCTGGGGCGGGATGCTGCTGGCGGCTGCCTTCGGCTACGGCATCGGCAGGGGTGTGGGTCCCGCGACCGTGGATCGATTGCTGGGCAGCGCCGCCGAGCGGAAGGTCACGCGCTTCGTGCGCCGCTACGGGTGGTGGAGCGTGATCGCGGCCCGGATCTCTCCGGCCTTCTCCACCGACGCGGTCAGCATCGTCGCCGGTCTGGCCCGCATGCGTTTCCTGCGCTTCCTGCTGGCGACCGGCCTCGGCACGCTGCCTCTCGTGATCCTGGTGGCCTGGCTCGGCGCGGACGTGGATCGCCTGGGCACCGGTCTGATCGTCGTGTCCGCGCTCAGCCTCGCCGCGCTGGCGATCTGGGTCGTGTACGATCGTCGACGGCGTGCCCGCGGCGAGGAGGAGCCGCGCGCGGGCGCGTCGGCCGTCGGGTGAGGGTCGCGGGCGACCCGCTCGGCGAGACGTTGCTTCGGGCGAGCGTGTCCGGGCGCCGGCCCCGTCTCACCGGAGCGCGAACGACGGCCCGGTCCTCAGCGCGCGCGACGCCGTGCACAGCGTCTCCGCCGCCTCCTCGCTCCATCCGCCGTACCGGAAGAGGCCGCGGACCTTGTCGTCGAGCGCCGCGTCGTCCAGCGGAGCCTCCGGGTCGCCGCGGGCCGCGTCACAGCGCTCCACCCAGGTGCGGCCCGCGCCGTCCACGACCTCCACGACGGCGCCCCAACGCGCAGGGTACGCGGCCTCCAGCCCGGGATCCTCGTCCACTCCCGCGACGGCCATGGCGGCCCGCACGGTGGGATCCTCCAGCGCGCTGCCCTCGAAGGAGGACAGCCCGGGACTGCCGCGCAACAGCGCGCTCGCCACGCAGAACTGCATGCTGAACTTGGCGGCGTACGTCGTGGTGGGAGCCGGCGCGTCGGTGACGTCCCGACCGGCTCCATAGGTGGAGATCCGCAGCGAGCGCAAGGAGCCGGACAGGGTGCCCGCTGCCTCGAGCCGCGGTCGTAGCATCAGCGCCGCGTCGATCGCGGGGTGCGTGTGTCGGCAACACGGGTACGGCTTGAGCGAGGTCTCGGGTAGCTTCCAACCGGAAGCCGGGCGCAGGATCGCCTCGGGATCGGCGTCCGGGCAGAGCGCCCGGAAGAAGCCGCGCTCGCCTTCGAGGATGCAGTCGGGTCCCGTGAAGCCCTGATGGGCCAACCGCGCGGCTCGTGCACCCGCGCTCGCCGCGTGACCGGCGTGCAGGTGCTTGGACATGGTGGCGTCCTCGTTGAACTGCCACAGGCCGGCCGCCTGCGTGCCGGCGTTGCCGAAGGCCCAGACCCAGGCGTCTTCATCCAGGTCCAGCAACGTGGCCGCAGCCGCAGCGCTGCCGAACACGCCTGCCGTGGCCGTGTTGTGGAAGAGCCGGTAGTGCGCAGGCCCCAGCGCTTCACCCACGCGCAGCATGGCTTCGTATCCGGCCAGCACGGCGTGCAGGACGCGCGCGCCCGACACCTGCAGGGCATGTCCCAACACGAGAGCCGTGGGCACCACGACGCACCCCGGGTGCGTCACGGATCCCCTGTGCAGGTCGTCCGTCTCGGTGATGTGGGAGAGCGCGGCCGCGACGAACAGCCGCTCGTCCAGTGCGTCCTCCCCCGCGGCATGGGCGCGCAGCGCCCGCCCGGGAGGCGTCGTGCCGCCCGCGGCCCAGCACCCGAGCCAATCACGCACGTAGCGTTCGGCGCGGTCGAGATCGTCCGGGTGCGCCGTGCGTGTGCGGATCCCGCGGGCGAGGCGGCGGCTGAGCGAGGGTGCCGTCATGAGGGCTGCTCGTCTCGCGTGTCGGAGGTGACGAGCGCCTGCGCCCGCATCGCGGGCCCGCGCGCCGTTGCGGCGACCAGGGTCCTTTCGTGCTGCGTGGAAGGCTCCGCGCCGATCACGACCTCCTCGCCGCAGAAGACCGGAGCCAGCCCGCGGTACGCGAAGCGGACCACACGCCCCGGGCGCGCCTCCCGGTCCGCTGCTCCCAGCAGCAGCAGCGCGAGCAGCGGTCCGTGCACCACGAGATCCGGGTAGCCCTCCACCGATGTGGTGTACGGGTGGTCGTAGTGGATCCGATGTCCGTTGTAGGTGAGCGCCGAGAACCGGAACAGCGTCACGGCGTCGGTGGGGAACCGTTGCAGCACGCGCAGATCCGACAGGTCGGCGTCCCCCGCGCCCGCGGCGGCCGGTCCCAGCGGTGCCGGTTGCCGGTACACGAGATCCTGCTCTTCGCGCACCGCCAGCGTGCCGTCGACCCGCACCTCGTGCGTCACGGTGACGAACACCAGCGGGCCGCTGCGTCCGTCCTTCTCCTCGATCGCGGTGATGGTGGAGTGCCGTGCGGCTTCGACGCCCAGCGGTATCGGGTGCAGGAACTCCAGACGTCCACCCGCCCACATGCGACGGGGCAGAGGGACCGGGGGAAGGAACGCGCCCCTGCGCTCGTGCCCGTCGGCTCCGAGCTCCGACGTGCGGGTGGGGCTGTGGAAGTAGAGCCAGTGCCAGCCGGGACGCAGGAGGGTGCCGGTGGAGATCGCGGCCGGATCGAGGTCCAGGAGCGCGGCGAAGGCCTGCGCGGGAAAGGGGTGCAGGCGCTCGACCACCTGTCGCGTGCGGCCGACCCATGCCTGGAGGTCCGGAGCGGTCATGGACGCCCTGCTACGGGGTGGACGGGTGAGCGATCGCGCGCGCGAGCACCTGGCGCGCCGCGCGCACGAGCGGAGCATCGATCATGCGGCCTTCGAGGGCGAACACGCCTTCGGGGGCGCCGTCCGCGGCCTCCACGACGCGCCGGGCCCACGCCTCCTGCTCGGGGGTCGGCGCGAACGCGCGGGCCAGCACGGGCACCTGCACGGGGTGGATCGCGAGCTTGCCCACGAACCCGAGCGCGCGTGCACGGCGGCTCTCCGCCTCCAGGCCCTCGGGGTCGTCGATCGCGAGGAACGGGGTGTCCAGGGCGCCGACCCCCGCCAGGGCCGCTGCGTGCACGAGCCGGGAGCGCGCGTAGAGCAACGTGTCCCACCCGGGCTCGGCGCCGAGCTCGGCACAGAGGTCGAAGCCGCCCAGGGCCAGCGCCGCCACCCGGGGGGTGGCAGTGGCGACGGCCTCCACCCTGTGCAGCCCCCGCGCCGTCTCGATCAACGGGATCAAGGCCGGCGCCGTCGGGCCGGCGCTCGCTTCGAGATGGGCCGCGAGCGCGCGCAGCGCTGCCGGGTCGTCCGTCTTGGGAATCAGGAGCGCGTCGGGCCACGCGCCTGCAGTCGCCAGCGCCTCGAGGTCGAGCCGTCCGGCTTCGCTCTCCAACGCGCTGATGCGCACCGTGGTCTCGGAACCCGTGCCGTCCGGCTGCTGCTGCCCTCTTTGTCGCAGGAACGCCTGCACCCGCGCCCGCGCGTCGTCCTTGGCCGCCGGCGCGACGGCGTCTTCGAGGTCGAGGCAGACCGCGTCCGCTGCGGTCGCGAAGGCCTTGGAGAACCGGTCGGGCCGGTCTCCGGGCACGAACAGGATCATGCGGCGCGCGCGCAGACGGGGATCCACGGGCCGACGGCTCAGAACGACCGGGGCATGCCGAGCACGTGTTGGCCGACGTAGCTCAGCACGAGGTTGTTGGAGACCGGCGCGACCAGGTACAGGCGGGCCTCCCGGAACTTGCGTGCGATGCCGTACTCCTCGGCCAGACCGTAGCCCCCGAAGGCGTCCATGGCCGCGTTGGCGGCCTCCCAGGCCGCCTCGGACGCCACCAGCTTGCACATGTTGGCCTCGGCGCCACAGGGCCGACCCGCATCGTACAGCGCCACCGCCTCATCGCGCAGCGCCGCCGCGGCGCGGGCCCGGACGTACGCCGCGGCGATGGGGAACTGCACGCCCTGGTTCTGACCGATCGGTCGCCCGAAGACCTCGCGCTCGTTGACGTAGCGTGTGGCCCGATCGGTGAAGTAGAGCGCGTCTCCGATGGACTCGGACGCCAGCAGCAGGCGTTCCGCGTTCATGCCGCTGAGGATGTAGGAGAAGCCCTCGCCTTCCTCGCCCACCAGGCTGTCGGCGGGGATCTCCACGTCGTCGAAGAAGACCTCGTTGGTCTCGTGGTTGATCATGGTGTCCACCGGACGCACCCGCAGCCGCTCGTCCAGGGTGCGCAGGTCCACCAGGAAGACGCTCAAGCCCTGGGTCTTCTTCGACACCTGTTCCAACGGCGTCGTACGTGCCAGGAGCACCATCAGGTCGGAGTGCTGCACGCGGGAGATGAAGATCTTCTTCCCGCGTACGACGTAGCGATCCCCCGAACGGGTGGCGGTGGTGCGGATCCGGGTGGTGTCCGAGCCCGCGTCGGGCTCGGTGACCGCGAAGGCCTGCAGCCGCAGCTCCCCCCGGGCGATCCCGGGGAGCCAACGCTCCTTCTGGGCGTCGGACCCATGCCGCAGCACCGTGCCCATCGTGTACATCTGCGCGTGGCAGGCCGCGGCGTTGGCGCCGGACCGGTTGATCTCCTCCAGGATGGCCGCCGCCTCGCGCATTCCCAGACCTCCGCCGCCGTAGGCCTCGGGGATCAGGCAGGACAGGAAGCCGGCGTCGGTCAGCTCGCGCACGAAGGCTTCGGGATAGGTGCGGCTGCCATCCAACTCCTGCCAATAGGCGTCGGGATACCGGCGGCAGAGGCTGCGCACGGCCTCGCGGAGTTCAGCGTCCATCCAGGGTGTCGTGACGGAGGAGGGGCCGGTCCGGGATGTCCAGCCGCGCGGGAGAGGATGAGCCGCAGGGCGGCGTCAGGCAACGGCTTCCCGACCTCGGGTCCGTTGCCCTGGAGCGTGGGTCCCGTCTTCGGAGGGGCTGCCGCTCCGGTGGAACCTGCTCCATCCACACGGCAAAGGGCAGCTGCTCGGCGCTGCCGCGCACCACGGGGAGGCCCCGCGCCGATGTCAAGCAGGTCGGGTCAGGATCTGCGCCGCCCGCGCCGCGTCGATGGGTTTGGTCAGGTGCAGATCGAAGCCAGCCCCCAGTGCACGCGCGCGGTCGTCCTCGGTGCCCCACCCGGTGATGGCGACAAGCAGCAGGCCGTCGTGCTGCTGCGCGCGCAGACGACGGGCCACCTCGTGACCATCCATGTCGGGCATGCCGATGTCGCAGAATACGGCGTCGGGCTCCAACGCCTGGGCGCTGGTCAGCGCGCTCGCTCCGCTGAACGCGAGGTGCGTCTCGTGGCCCAACAGCGTCAACACCCGGGCGAGCGTCTCGGCCGCATCGCGGTTGTCGTCCACGACCAGGATACGCCGCCGCGCGGGGGAAGGCGCGTGGCGGATCTCCTCACCGGCAGGGACCGCCCGCTCCCGGCTGCGTTGCGGAGCCAGCGGCAGGTGGACCGTGAAGGCGCTGCCCCGGTCGCGACCGGCGCTCTCGACCTCCACGCGACCGCCGTGCAGGTCGACCAGCTTGCGCACGAGTGCCAGGCCGATCCCGAGCCCACCCTGGCCCGCGTCGTCCCGGCCGTGCACCTGTGTGAACATGTCGAACACCTCGGCCAACCGATCCGGGGGGATCCCGCGTCCGGTGTCCGCGACCCGGACGGCGACGGTCGCCTCGTCCTGGGTCAGCGAGACGTCGATGCGGCCTCCGGAGTCGGTGTACTTGGCGGCATTGGTCAGGAGGTTTCCGAAGACCTGCGCGAGACGTGTCGAATCCGCCTCGATCCACACCGGCTGGGAAGAGAGGTGCAGCGTGAGCGCGTGCCCCCGGCGCTCGATGAGCGGTCGACTGAGCTCGACGGCCGCCTGGATGGCCTCGCGCAGATCGAGCCGCGATGTGCGCAACTCCATGTGACCCTTGGAGACCCGGGCCACGTCCAGCAGATCGTCGATCAGACGGACCAGCGTCGTCAGCTGCCGTTCCATCACTTCGCGGGTCCGGCGGCTCCGCTCGCTTTCGTCCGCCTCCAGGCGCAGGATCTCCAGACAGCTCTGCAATGGGGCCAGCGGATTGCGGAGCTCGTGCGCCAGCGTCGCGAGGAACAGATCCTTGCGCTCGTCCTGCTCCAGCAAGCGCTCCTCCGCGAACTTGCGCTCGGTGATGTCGGCGCTGACGCCGATATGGCCCAGGTAGTGGCCGACAGCGTCGAAGCGCGGTCGACCCCAGGACTCGAGCCAGCGCCATTCGCCGTCCGAACGCCGCACGCGTACGCGTCCCCGGAAAGGACGTCGCTCCCGCACAGCGGCAGCGAATGCCGTGGCGTACGCGAGGGTGTCCGGGTCGTCCGGGTGCATGAGTGACATCCAACGGTCCGCCTTCATCTCATCCCGCTGCACGCCGAAGTAGCGGCAGAAGGTGTTGTTGACGAAGATCTGCTCGCCATCCTCCCCCTGCGCCCACACGAGCAGTGGCAAGCGGTCGGTCATCTCCCGGAACCGCTCCTCGCTTTCCCGCAGCCGCTCCTCAGCCCGCTTCCGGTCCGTGATGTCCATGGTGATGCCGGTCATCTCGGCGGGGACTCCCGCAGGCCCGCTCACCACGTTTCCCCGGGCCAGGATCCAGCGTGGCGGTCCGTCGGTCGGTCTCAGCCGGTACTCGGCCTGGTATTCACGTCCCGTACGTATGGCCTCCGCCACGGCCCGCTCTTGCGCGTCCCGATCCTCGGGGTGGATGCGCGCGCGCACATGTTCGTACGTGTCGAAGGGCTCGCCTGGGGGCACGGCAAAGTTGACGCGGCAGCGCTCGGAGCAGTCCATGCGTCCGGTCTCCAGGTCGACGGTCCACTCCCCCACGCCCGCCGCGTCCAGCACGAAGGCCAACCGCTGTTCGTGACGGCGCAGACGCTCCTGTGTCTCCAGGAGCTCGGTCACGTCGGCGAGGACGTTGATGGCGCCGTTGAGCTTCCCGGACTCGTCGCGGACTGGCTGAACGCTCGCGAGCGCCGTGGCCCGTTCACCGTCCTCGCGCTCGACCACGACCTCCTGGCTGCGGCATCCGGGCCCACCCCGCACCGCCTCGGCCATGGGCGTCTCGTGGTGGGGCAGGGGTGTCCCGTCGGGCCGGAAGAGGCGGAACGAGCCAAAGAAGCGCTCCGCCGCCTCACCGGTCTGCGGTCGCCGCCCCCACAGGTCGGCGGCCATCTCGTTGAAGAACGTGATCCGGCCGTCGGCGTCGCAGACGTACATCCCTGCGGGCAGGATGTCGAGCAGGAGCCTCCAGCGCCGCTCGGCCTCCTCGAGCGCGCCGCTGAGGCCCACCTCGCGCCGCAAGGAGCGCCACAGCGCTTCGGCCATCACGCTGGTCAGGATGCCGATCAACACCAGGAGCCCGATGCGGATCTGGTCGGCGGGCGCCGTGAGCGTGAGTGCGCCCACCGGGTCCAGGAAGAGCAGCGTGGCGAGGAAGGCGGAGAGCGCGGTCGCCACCAGGCCCGGTCCGAGTCCGCCCCACCACCCCGAGAGGAAGATCGCGAACATGAACAGCAGGACGGGCGCCTCGCTGCCCAGCATCGGTGCCAGGACCAGGCGGAGCAGGGCGAATGCCAACACCGCGCCCACGGCCACGCCGTAGCGGCTGACGAGGCCGCGAGGGCCGCGCCGAGCCGGGGCTCGTGTCGGCAGCAGCGAGCTGAGCTCCATCCGTTCCTCGGGCGCAACGGGGGTGAGGGGACCGAATCGGTCCCACGCCACGGGGTGCGCGGCTCTGCGATGCGTGCCGCGAGATGGCCAGCGTCGGCGGACGGGCAGCGGTCACACGGGGAGGGATTCACCGGAGAGCCGGGGGCGCAAGTTAGCCAGCCGAGGGCGTAGTCGCCAGCGTAGCTCCGCCGCCGCGAACCCCGACGAGGGAGCGCCACGCGTCCGTGGCGCTCCCCACCCCGTGCGGGGTACGCGCTACGACACCAGGAACGGCATCGCCATTCCGTGCGCCAGGTGCGCGGCCCCATCGTGCTCGTCCGGCACGAAGCACAGCGCCACCCACTGGCCGGGCGTCAGCTCCACGTCGAAGCGCGCCTCCTGTCCGGGCTCGATGCCGGGCACGCCGCCTTCGGCCGTCATGGGAGCCGCACCCTCGTAGGTCCGGGCCCAGGTGACCATGTCCTCCATGGTCTTGCCCGGCAGCAGCTTGAAGAGCGCGATCTCGTGGGCCTGCGGGCCGGAGTTGATCACGCGGACGGTGTGGCGTCCGGCCGTCGGCTCCTGCGAGAACGAGAAGCCATAGTCGACGAGCGTCACCGTCAGGTCACTGTCGGGCGCCGGCGCGCTGGGTCGACCCGAATCCACGACCGTCAGCGCCGCGATCATGCCCCTCATGACGTGCGGCACCCGGTCGGGCGTGTCCACGAAGCAGACCACCGCGTAGCGCCCGGGCTCGAGCATGAGCGTGGTGGCGGCTTCCTTCCCGGGCTCGGGCGGATTGACCCCCCCGGCCTCGATCAGCCACGACGGCGGCGGCGTGCCCGGCTGCATCCGGGCGAGCGCGGCCTGGAAGTCCTCCACGGTCATCCCGTCCTCCAGCTTGATGAGCTGCAGGTGATGCCAGGTCCGACCTTCGTTCGCCAGCACCAGACGCGTCATCCCGGCGGACACGGTGTCCGGACCCTCGAAGGCGTGGTCGTGCGCGACGAAGCGGACCTCGGTGGAGGCGGCCGGCGGCGCCTCTGCCGTCGGCGCGGGGGGCTCGCCCCCGGAGCAGGCGGCCAGAGCGAACAGCAGCGGCGGGGCACTGCGGACGGATCGCATCGTGTACCTCGATATGGGAAGGACTCCGTAGACGGCCCGCTCACTGCGGGCCGTCCGGAGTCTCGTTGCATGGATCAACGCGGTGACGGCGGTTCCCGGCAATCCGCCGAACGGCGGGAGGACATCCCGATCGGAAGTCCGGTCCGCTCGTCGGCAGCCGGGGCCCGGCATCCGCGATGGCGGCAGTACGAGCCTGGAAGGGAGGAGGTGTCAGGCGCGCGGAAGGACGGGCGGGAGCGCCTGGGGGACCTGCGTCAGTGTCGGGTCTGCGGCCGCGGCCGACCGGGTACGGGCAGCACCAGCCGGAAGATCGTTCCCTTGCCCACGACGCTCTCGACCGTGAGCGCGCCCTCCATCTTGCGGGTCAGGTCGCGCGCGATCGCCAGTCCCAAGCCGAGCCCGTTCCGCCCGCGGGGAGCGGGTCCGTCGTGACGGACGAAGGGGTCGAACAAGGAGTCCAGCCGCTCGGGAGGGATGCCCGGCCCGCGGTCGCGCACCGCGACTTCGGCACGGGGGTCTGCGGGATCCGCCCGCTGCGACCAGGCCACCGTGACCTCGCTGTCGTCGGGCCCGTACTTCACGGCGTTGTCCAGGAGGTTGATCAGCACCTGGCGCAGCCGGTCGCCGTCGCCCAGCACGCAGAGCCCTTCAGGGCCCTCGAGGCGGAAGCGGATCCCGGCCTCGCGCGCGGAGGGCTCGACGATCTCCAGCGCGTGCTGCACGGCCTCCCGTACCTCCACCGGCTCGGAGCGCAGGGTGGCCTCGCCCCCCGTCAGACGCGCCATCTCCACCATGCCCGTGACGACGGAGGTCAGGTGATCGGTGACCGAGCGGATCCGCTGTAGCGCATCCACCTGCCGCGGATTGAGCGGCCCCAGGAAGCGCCCCGTGAGCAGATCCAGGTAGGCCTGGATGGCCGCCAGCGGGGAACGCAGGTCGTGCCCGAGCATCTTGATGGCCTCGTCGCGCTCCTCCTGGTCGCGCGCCAGCTCGCCGATGCGAGCTTCCAGGGCCGCGCGGGCGGCCTCGTCCCGAAGGCTCTGGACCGCCAGGGCCGCCTGGTCCGCGAGCGCCGACAGCACCTGCTCCTCGTACGTCGAAGGGGGTTGGCGGGTCTCGCGCCGAACCGCCAGGAGTCCCACCACCGAATGGGCCACGACCAGTGGCACTCCCAGGAAGGGCGCTGCGATACCGTCGCCCAACAACTCCTCGAGGCGCGACGCCAGGCGCTCGTCCAGGGGCTCCGCGAACTGGGAGCCGTCGACGTGGTCCATGCCGTGGACGGCGTGGATCCGCAGCAGCCCCTGCTCGTCCGTGAGCAGCACCAGCGCGCGTCGGGCATTCAGCAGCTCACAGGCGGAGGAAGCCGCCAGGTCCAGCACGTCCTGCGTGGACCGGGCGTAGGTCAACTCGCGGCTGATGCGGGTGAGCCGGCTCCTCGTGGTGCGGCCCTCGTCGTCGGTCATGCGTCCTCCCACGGGGGCCCGACGCGGGCACCGCGGGCGTCGAGGTGGAACTCGTGTGGGCGCAGATCGTGGGCGATCCCCCTGGCCTTGCGGATCCGGATGAGGCGCCGGGTGGGATCCGTGGGGGCGATGCCCAGCTCGAACAGCACGTCGACCATCGAGGGGAAGAGCACGCCCGCGGTCGGGCTGGAACCCGGGGCATCCCGCGGCGAGGTCTCCGCGGTCATGAAGGCCGTGACCCCGGAGGTGCCGAACCGCTGACCGAGCGCGTACAGGTAGTCGTGGAGCCGCTGCGCATCGCCGGCGGCGCGCTGCAGATCGGTGAGCGAATCGATGGCCACGCGCCGGATCCCTTCCCGCGCGATGGTCTCGAACAGGGTCGCCAGGAGCGTGTCGATGCGGAGCTCCACCGGCGAGACGTACTGGAAGTGGAGGCCGCGCCGGCGGAGGTCCTCCACGTCCAGGCCGGCGCGGGCGATCGTGCGTCGGACCTGCACGGGATGCTCCTGGAAGTGCAGGAACAGCCCCGGCTCGTCGGCCTGCACGCCGGCCGTGAGGAACCCCAGGGACAGCATGGTCTTCCCCGCGCCCGTCGCGCCGCTCACCAACGCGGTGCTGCCGCGCCAGAGCCCGTGATCCAGGAGCGCATCCAGGCCGGTGATCCCCGAGGCGAAGCGCTCGGCGTCGGGCAGGGCGTCGGGGCGGACGGGCGAGACCAGACGGGGATAGACGTCGATCCCCGCCCGCGAGATCGCGAAGGCGTGGAAGCCTTCGGCGTAGGCGCTGCCGCGCAGCTTGAGGACGCGCAGGAAGCGCTCGTCCCGCTTGGCCGTGCTGCGCCGGGCCAGCTCCACGATCGCATCCGCGACGGCGAACTCCGGGAGCTCGGGGATGGCGCGCTCGTCGTATTCGCCCACGAGGAAGGTCGTCGTGTCGTAGGCGGACACGATTCCGGCCAGCTCCGACACCAGGCGCCGGGCCACGGCCGGGCTGTCGATCAGGTCGTGGATGGCCTTGAACGAGTCGATGATGATGACGGCCGGCCCGATCTCCCGGATGGCGGCGCGCACCCGGTCCACGACCGCGCTCGGCCCGAACTCGGCGATCTCCGCGCCCAGATCCTCGTAGACGACGCGGTCGAGCAACCGTTGCGGATCGTAGTAGTCGAACCCCTGCAGGTAGGTGATGACCTTGGGCAGGGGCTCGGACAGGGTGGTGAGGTAGAGGAGCGGGCGGCCTTCCCGGGCGTTGTGGAAGACCAGTTGCTGGGCCAGCACGGTCTTGCCGGTCCCTGGATGCCCCATCAACACGTTGATGGAGTTCCGCGGGAAGCCCCCTCCCAGGATGTCGTCCAGGTGGGGGATCCCGGTGCCCAGTCGCTGCTCCGACGGGAAGGCGGTTCGCTGCCCTGTCACGGGTGGGCCTCCTGCTCGAGGGTCAGCAGACGCGCGACGGTCGTGACCAGCGCATCCTCTTCCAGGGGCTTGTGCAGGAACGCGTCCGCTCCGGCCTCCTGCGCGCGTTCGGATACCGCCAGGATGCTGAAGACCAGCACCTTGGTCTCCGGACGCGCCGCCTTCACCCGACGGCACAGGTGCAACCCGTCCAGGCGCGGGACCAGCACTTCGGTGATGAGGATGTCCGGCTGCAGCCGCTCCAGGAGGGCTTCCGCCTGCTCCCCGTCCTCCGCGAGCTGCACGTCGAAGCCGGCGCGCTCGAGGAAGAACGCCTCCAGCTCCCGCACGTGCGGGTCACGCTCGACGACCAGGATGATCGCCCCGGGGCGGCGCTCTGCCGAGGCGTCTGGACCGGGACCCTGCATGATCAACACCTTTCGACGATCGTTCGCGGGGGCCGGGAAGAATATGCAGCGCGTTCATGTCCCGAAAGACAGCGGACACGCACGCCCGCGGAGGTCCGGGGTATTTGTCCGGGAGGCCCCGGATCGGTAGCGTGCATGATCCCTGCTCCCGCCTCCGACCGGTCTCCATGGGCATCCAGCCAGGCTTCGCGCTCGACCCGCCCATCGCCCCGATGTTGGCGAAGCTGTCGGACGCGGTCCCCGAGGGCGGGTTCCTGTACGAGCCCAAGTGGGATGGGTTCCGGGCCCTGGTGTTCCGGGGAGCGGGCGACGCGCTCCACCTCCAGAGCCGCGACCAGAAGCCGCTCGACCGCTACTTCCCGGAGCTGCACGCGGCCCTGCTGGAGCGGCTTCCGCCCGGCTGCGTGCTCGACGGGGAGATCGTCATCGCGCGGGGGGACCGCCTGGACTTCGAAGCGCTCCAGATGCGGCTGCACCCGGCAGCCTCGCGGGTCGAGAAGCTGGCCGGCGAGACCCCGTCCTCGTTCGTGGCGTTCGACGTGTTGGCGGTGGACGGCGCGTCGCTGCTCGAACGGCCGCAAGAGGAGCGCCGCGCCGTCCTGGAGACGCTGCTGGCGGACGCCCGCCCTCCGCTGCACCTGACGCCGGTCACGCGCGACCGGGCCGAGGCTCAGCGCTGGCTGGAGGCCAGTTCGAGGGGGCGGGGCTGGACGGCGTGATCGCCAAGCCCGCGGCCGATCCCTACCAGCCCGGCGCCCGCTCGATGATCAAGATCAAGCACGTGCGCACGGCCGACTGTGTGGTGGCCGGGTTCCGCTGGTACAAGACCGGCACCGAGGCCGTGGGATCGCTGCTGCTCGGTCTCTACGACGGGGAAGGGCGGCTGCAGCACGTGGGGGTGACATCCTCGTTCAAGATGACGGTGCGCCGCGCGCTCGTGGGGGAGCTGGCTCCGCTGCGCGAGGACGCGCTCGTCGACCACCCGTGGCGGGAGTGGGCCAGCGCCGATCACCGGATGCCCGGCGGTCAGAGCCGGTGGAGCGCAGGCAAGGACCTGTCGTGGGAGCCGCTCCGCATCGAGCGGGTGTGCGAGGTCAAGTACGATCACATGCAGGGCACCCGCTTCCGCCACGCAGCCATCTTCCAGCGCTGGCGCCCGGACAAGCCTCCGGAGGCGTGTGGATTCGACCAGCTCGACGTCACGCCGTCCTACGAGCTCTCGAGGATCTTCTCGTCGGGGTCCAGCGGTTCCTGAGCGGGCCGTAGCCCGTCCGGCACGTGCTGCAGGTTGACCCGGATGCGCGTCCACGTGGAGTAGCGGCCCCGCATGGCGTCGATCAACACGTCCGCGGGCTGCAGGTGCGGCACGACCTCCGGATGACGGGCCTTCCAGCGCTCGAATCCCTCCAGCGCGTCCTCCTTGCGGCGCGCGCGTCCGATCTCGATCAGGGGATGTCGGGAGGCGCGGCGCGCTTTCGACGGCTGCACCCGCCGCGGCTCTCCGCTGCGCTTGCGGTAGTGGGGAGGCCAGGGCGCGTCGCCCAGCCCCTCCCGCTCGTGGCGGTCGGACAGCTCCAGGAGCGCGTCGAGGTTGTCGGCTTGTGCGTCGATCTGCGCGTGGCGGTCCCCCACCTGCGTGAAGCGCGCGGGCATCGTGGCCAGCGTGAAGTCCGCCGGATCGCACGTCTCCAGCTCCTCCCAGGTGACCGGCGCCGACACCCGCGCGTCCGGCCGTGGCCGTACCGAGTAGGCGGCGGCGACCGTGCGATCCTTGGCGTTCTGGTTGTAGTCGACGAAGACGCCCTGGCGCTCCTCCTTCCACCAGGCGCTGGTAGCCAGCGTCGGTGCCCTGCGCTCCACGTCGCGCGCGAGCGCCAGCGCAGCGCGGCGCACCTGGTCGAAGCTCCAGCGGCGCGCGATGCGGACGTTGATGTGGACGCCGCGCGAGCCGGAGGTCTTGGGCCAGCCCGTCAGGCCCAGGTCCGCGAGCGCCTCCCGCGTGATCTGCGCCACCTGTCGCACCTGCGCCCACTCCACGCCGCGCACGGGATCGAGGTCGACGCGCAGCTCGTCGGGATGCTCCAGGTCCTCCGCGCGCACCGGATGGGGGTGGAGCTCCAGGCAGGCCAGGTTGGCCATCCAGGCCAGGGTGGCCGCGTGGCGGGGCACCACCTCGTCCGCGCTCCGGCCAGACGGGAAGCGCAGGGAGACCACCTCCACCCAGTCCGGGCGCGCCTTGGGCGCCCGCTTCTGGTAGAAGTGGTCCGCGTCGATGCCGTTGGGATAGCGGACCAGCATGTTCGGGCGGCCACCCGCGGCGCGCAACGCGCCGTCCGCCACGGCCAGGTAGTACCGGACCAGGTCCAGCTTGGTGTGGCCGGCCTGGGGGAAGAGCACCTTGTCCGGGTTCGTGATCACGACGTCGTGACCGTCCACATGGAGGTGTTCCGACCCCTCCGCTGCTCGCTTCTCCGTCTTGCGCTGCGCCATTCCCGACGTGACCCGCCTCAGACGGGCTCCACCTCGCTGGCGAGCTTCAGGACGTTGTGGGAGCCCTCTTCGTCGTTGACGATGTAGAGGGCCGGGTCCTCCTCGCTGCCGTGGCGGGTGATCTCGCTCCCGCCGAGGGTCCGGTGCACCGTCCTCGTGAACACCGACTGGACGCGTCCATGCCCGTATCCCGTCCCCCATTTCCAGCGGACGGCGTCCCCTTCCGAGATCGAGCTCATGTGGCCTCCGGCTCCGGGTTCGAGGGGGACCTGCCGTCCTACCCCCGTTCCCCGCGGAGGATCGGCGCTGCTACTTCACCTTCACGTGTCCGTGCATCACCACCATGAAGGTGCAGAAGTCGGTGTAGCCGCCCCGGTCTGCCGTGCGCGGATCCGTGATCAGGTGCCCGCTGTTGTCCCGATCGGTGGCGGGCGTCCCTCCGGGCTTGTGGGTCCAGTAGCCGTTGCGGCCCTTGCGATACCAGTGGAAGTCCCAGCCCGGGCCCACGACGAGCGCCACCAGGTGGCCCTCCTTGGGGCAGCGGTTGTTCGCCTTTGCGGCGAGGAGCAAGGCGTCCGCGATCGCGCCCGCCCGCACTTCGGCACAGGTGATGGCCCCATACATCGCGCCGGCGGCCAATCCCGGCTGCGCGTAGGTGTCGCTGCGGTAGTTGGTGCCGTAGTTGTAGCAGTTGTTGCTCCACTGCACGGTACCCGCGTCGTTCCACCAGGCCGGCTCCCACAGCGGCGCGCATCGGCACACCTGCCGGAGGGGCCAGCGGATGCGGCCGAAGTCGAAGTTGGAGAGCACCCAGCGGAAGCGCTCGCTCTCCTCCGCGGCGCGGTCACTGAACTCCGGACCGAAGCCGGTCAGCCGTAGCGGCCCGGTCGGGCTGAGGATCTGATCCTCGAGCCCGGGATCCCGGACCGGACGCGCGTCCTCTTCCGTGTAGAGCCATCCGGCGGCCACGCGTGCGCGCGCCGGTAGGCCGGAGGGACGCCTCCGCCCTGGCTCGCGCACGTGCTCGATGAGCAGGCCCCGATAGCCGAGCGTGGAAGGAGGCAGGCGCGGTGGGCGGGCGCTCCCCCGAGTCCCTGCGTCGCGTCCCGCGCGCGGCGCGGCCAGCCTCTCCAGAAGATCCCGTTCCTCGTCTCCGGCCAGGGTCACGACGGGATTGGGTCGACCGCTGAAGATGTCCACCGTGATGCGCAACGCCATGAGGCCTCCGGGGCGTGCTCCGGACCCGGCGCTTCCGCGTCCGCGGAAGGCGGCGTCCGATGCGTCCGCACGGAAGCTGAAGCGGAAATCGACCGAGCGGGCGGACAACCGCCGGCCTCCGGAGATGCGCCGGTGATTGTTTCGGTGCCGCGCGCGTTGCACGGGCCCGGCTGCACGAGCCGGGCTCTGCACCGTGGATCCTGACGTAGAGGGCGGTATGACGCGGTCCTATGGACCGGGGGCGGGCGCCCACCGTGCGCGCGCCGCGCGCATCGGGTGGCGCGGTGCATGCACCACAAGACCGCTCTGTCGTGTGTTTTCTGAACGGAGGAGGATCGATGGCGGAGCGGATCAGCAGCCCGACCGCCGGCGGTTCGATGGGCCCGGACGCGACAGCGACGGGCGGGCATTCCCCCGGTGCCGACGAACCTGCCAAGGGCAATCAAGCGCGCCCCGAGGGCGCGAACGACGATACGACGATGCATTCCCAGGGGCGCCGTGCCGCACGCGAGGTGCGGGAGCGCGCAGGTGCCGGGATCGACCGGGGCATGGATGCGACCGCGACCCGGATCGAGGCCGTCGTGGCCGCGATGCACTCGGCCGCGGATCGGCTGGAGGACGAGGGCGAGCGCTGGTTCGCCCGTTATGCGCGGCGCGCCGCAGGACAGGTGGAGCGGGTGCGCGGATACCTGGAAGAGGAGGACGCCAGCACGCTGCTGTCGGACCTCGAGAACGCTGCGCGGGAGAATCCGGGCACGTTCCTGGGCACCACGTTCGCTTCGGGTGTCGCGGTGGGGCGCTTCCTGCGCTCCTCCGAGCCGCGTCACGACGGGGCGGAGCGCCGCACCCACGCGTCGCCGGCACCGCGGCCCGCAGCGGCGGTGACGCCCGCCACGGAGCCTGGCACGCCGCCGCTCCCGGGTGGGTCACCGTCCACGTTCGACACTCCGACGCACCAGCGCGGGAGGCTCTGATGGCGAATCCGACGATGACCGCACGCGGGACGACGGAGGTTCCTCCCTCGCCCCGAACGACGCCCGACGCCCGGGCGACGCGACCGGTGCCCGACGATCGCTCGATCGGGGACCTCATCAAGGAACTGGGCGGGGAGAGCTCCCGCCTGGTCCGCGAGGAGGTGCGGCTGGCCAAGGCGGAGATGCGCGAGAAGGTGGACGTCTACGAGCGCAACCTGACCAAGCTCGTGGTCGGTGGCGTGCTGCTCCTCGGGGCGCTGTTCGTCCTGCTGGTGGCGATCAACCGGGCGCTCACGGCCCTCCTGGGGCAGTGGGTGGCGGTGGACGTGGCCATCTGGTTGGCACCGTTGATCCTGGCCGCGCTGTTCGCGCTGGTGGGAGCGGGCATGGTGTCCGGTGCGCGCCGCACCATGAAGCGCGAGGGGATCACGCCGAAACGAACTGTGGAGACGCTCCGTGAGGAGCGGGATTGGGCCCAACAGCAGGCCCGGGAGGTGCGAAATGGCTGACGGCTACGACGACCGCAGCGCGGACCAGATCCGACGCGACATCGAAGGCACGCGCGCCGACATGCACGAGACGGTGGAGGCGCTGGAGCGCAAGCTCAGCGTCGGTCAGCTCGTGGACGAGGTGTGGGGGCGCATGGGGGGAGGCCGTTCGGCGGTCGCCGCCGCCGGCGCCACCGTACGCGATCACCCCGTGCCGCTCGCGTTGATGGGGCTGGGGATCGCCTGGCTCACCGTCGAACGCCTCACGGGCGGGAACAGCGGCAACCACCACGCCGTAGGCCCCGGCACCTGGGAGCGTGCGGAAGGACGGGTGGGTCCCTACCGCGGAGACGCCGTCTCGCACGACCACGACGACAATGATCCGTCGGCGCTGGAGCGCGCCAAGGACAAGGCGGGTGCCGCGCTGGATTCCGCGCGCTCGGCGTGGGAAGAGACGCGCGCCCGCACCCACTCCGCGGCGGACAAGGCGCGGGAGCGATCCGACTCCGCGCTCGAGGGCGCTCGCGACCGGGCGGGTTCGGTGGCGGACGCCGCCCGCGGGGGCGCCGCCCACGTGAAGGCCGGGATCCACTCCGCGGCCGGAGCGGTGGACACGGCCCGCGAGCGTGCAGGCGCCGGCTGGAGCCGGGCGCGCAGCGGTGCCCGGCGGTGGAATCGCGGTCTGAGGAACGCGATGGACGAACAACCCCTCGCCATGGGCGCGGTCGCCTTCGGCCTGGGGCTCGCGAGCGGTCTGTCCGTGCCCACCACGGAGTGGGAGGACCGCACGATGGGGCCGGCCGCCGACGCGGTGAAGGACGAGGCCAAGGTCGCGGCGCGCGAAACGGTGGTGGGTGTCAAGCACGCCGCCGAGGATGCGACCGCGGCGGCCCGGGCGGAGGCCGATCGGCAGCGGCTCGGAGAGCAGATCAAGGATTCGGCGCGCGAGGTGGCCGAAGAGGCCAAGGCGGCGGCCCAGGAGCGGCTGCACGACGAGGGCGTCGACCGCGAGGGCCTCAAAGCACGCGCGCAGGATGCGGCCGAACGCGCCAAGCACGCGTCGCGGGACTGACGGCCCTGCGCCGCCGCGGCACGGTCATGCACCCACGTTGACCGTGCCCGGCGGCGGCATCCGTGGAGTGGCATGCTCGACATCATCAAAGCGTCCTTCAAGGACTTCGCGAACGACGACGCCCCTCGGCTGGCGGCGGCGCTCTCCTATTACACCGTCTTCTCGCTACCACCGCTGCTGATCCTCATCACACTCCTCGCGGGTGCCATCTGGGACCCGCAGGAGGTGCAGGGTCGGCTCGTCCAGCAGTTCGGCGGCGCCATCGGCCCGGAGGGAGCGGAGCAGATCCGCTCCATCCTGCGTGCAGCGGACCGCCCGGGCACGGGCGGCACCTGGACCACGGTCCTCAGCATCGCGGCCCTGCTCTTCGGCGCTACGGGGGCGTTCGGTCAGTTGCAGGCCGCGTTGAACGTGGCGTGGGAGGTCGAGCCCGACCCGGAGCGGGGTGGCGGCCTCGCTCGTCTGGTGGCGAAGCGGCTGCTGTCGTTCGGGATGATCCTCGTGATCGCGTTCTTGCTGCTGGTCTCGCTGGTCCTGAGCACGGTCCTGAACGCGGCCGGAGGAACGCTCGCGGGATGGCTACCGGGCTCCGTGGGCGAGCCGCTGCTCTGGGTGCTGGATCTCGGCCTCTCCCTGGCCGTGATCACGGCGCTCTTCATGGCCATGTACAAGGTGCTGCCTGATGCCACCGTCGCGTGGAGCGACGTGTGGCGGGGCGGACTCGTCACCGCCGCGCTGTTCGTGCTCGGCAAGTTCCTGTTGGGGTTCTACATCGCGCGCAGCGATCCAGGCAGCGCGTTCGGAGCGGCGGGCTCCCTGGCCGTGGTGCTGGTCTGGATCTACTACTCGGCGATGATCTTCTTCCTGGGCGCCGAGTTCACGCAGGTCTACGCAGACCGGCGCGGCCACGGGATCCGGCCGGACGAGGGGGCGGTGCGGACCCGGGCCCCCGCTCAGCGCGGGGCGGAGCGCGGCTGACGCAGCTCGGCCGGTACGAAGTCCCGCACCTGGGCCGCCACGAAGACGCCCCAGGCCGCGAGCGCCAGGGCCAGCAGGAGCAGCGTGGTCTTCAGGTCGAAACGCTTTCCCCGGATCCACTTCAACATCGGCTCATCCCGCGCGCGCGTTCGGATGGCCGCGAAGGGTGCTTCGCGGCGCAGGGCTTCCATGCCTCCGGTCGGAGGCGCGTAGCACACCCCATGCCCGTGCGCTACACTCCGTTCTGTATCGGCGTCCGGTCGGGCCGACCGGCGTCGAGCGAGGATCCCGCTCCGGAGGGCTGTCCATGACCCCGGGTCACCGTTCGCTCCGTCGGGCCCTGGCTGGCGTGCACGCCGGTCTGGCGGTCCTCGCGCTCGGGCTGGGCAACGCGGCCCTGGGAGGGCAGGGCGGGGGCCCCGCGGTCCTGCACCTCGCGCTGGGTGCGCTCCTGGCTGCCACGGCCTACGGGCTCTGGCGGGGAGACACGTTCGTCCGCCGCCTGGCGGTCCTCAATGGTCTGGTCGGCGCGCTGGCCGTGGCCGGCCTGCTGACCGCGGCCTTCCGGACCGGAGGAACGGCGGTCTTCGTCCTGCTCGGGGGCGCGGTGGCGTTCCTGGCGCTGGAGGCCGCGGCCTACGCGCTGCTGTCCCTCCCGTCGGATCCGGAAGGGCGCTGACGCCCTGCGGGCGGGGGGCGCTGCCCGGACGGCGCTCCGGCGCGGCCGACGGGCCGCTCCCCGGGTCCCTCCCGGGAGAGCCTAGCTGCGTCCCGACGTCGCGGTGACCTCGAAGATCTCACGGAACGCGTGGGCGAACCGGTCCATCTCCTCCGGCAATCCCACCGACACGCGCAGGTGCTCGAGCATGGGCGGGAACGGCCGGCCGACCAGGACCTCGCGCTCGCGGAACGCGGCGATGACCGGCCCGACCGGACGCCGCACATCCACCATGAAGAAGTTGGTCTCGGACGGGATCACGTCGAAGCCCAGCGACTCCAGGTCCGCCACCGCCTCCTTGCGGAGCCGGATCGTCTCGCGCCGGACGCGGGCCTCCGCCTCCGTGTCCGCCAGGGCGGCGGCGCCGCCCCACTTCACGAGCGCGTTGATGCTGCCGGTGCTGTAGGGCCGCATGCGTTGCAGCACATCGGGCGCGGCGATCGCGTAGCCGAGGCGCATGCCGGCCATGCCGTAGATCTTGGAGAACGTGCGCGCGATCACCACGTTGCGGCCCTCGAGCACGTAGGGCAGGACGGTCGCGTAGGCCGGGTCCTCGATGAAGTGGTGGTAGGCCTCGTCGATCAGGACCGGAACGTCGTCCGGGATGGCGTCCAGCAGCTGGCGCACCTCACGGTCCGGGACGATGCGACCGGTCGGGTTGTTCGGGTTGCACAGGTAGACGAACCCGACGCGCCGATGATTGCGCACGGTGGCGTCGATGAGCGCCGGGATGTCCTGCCGGTGATCGGAGAGGAGCGGCACCAGCACCGCGTCCGACTTGATGGAGGTGGCGTGGCGGTACACGGAGCCATAGGACGGCTCGGAACCCACCACCAGAAGGCCGCCGTCCAGGAAGGTGCTGCCCACCACGTCGAGGATCTCACCGCTTCCCGCGGCCAACAGGATGTGGTCCGGGTCGACGTCGTGGTGATCGGCGATCGCCTTCTGGATCTGCGCGTCGGGGTAGCCATACCGGTTGGCGTACTTGAACGCGTCGGTCATCGCGTCCAGCATGGCAGGCGAGGGCCCCCAGGGGTTCTCGTTGTTCGCCAGTTTGGCCATGCGGTCGTAGGGGTCGGCCGCGCGTTGCCGCAGCAACTCCGCCTGCCGGGCCGGCGCCAGCCCGGCGAGCGCGATGTCGGGGGCCAGCCCGAGCCCGCCGAGTGCCCCCGCCATCCCTCCCAGGAATCCGCGTCGGGAAACGCCTCGAAGCTCGGCCATGGCTGCTCCTCCGGAAGGTGGGCACGGAGCCGGTGCTGGCTCCTGTGCCAAGCTACGGCGTGGTGGCTGCGGTGGGCAAAGACGGGGGGCCGGTACGAGACGCGGCTGGACGCAGCCGGCGCGGCTGGAGCGGAGGGCGGGCTCGGGAGGACGACGGGCCCGGTCCAACCGGTGGGGTTGGGACTGCGCGAGGGGGGCGCGCTCGGAGGCCGGCCGGCCTCGACAAGGGATGGGGAGCCAAAGAGACTTGGTCCGTGCCTCTCCATCGATGAGGAAGCAGCGTGACCGACAAAGTGCCGCGATGCGCGTAGCCGTGACGGGGAGCCACCGCGTCGGGAAGACGACATTGGCCCAGGCCATCGCGGATGCGCTGGGAGATCACGACTTCGCCGACGAGCCGTATCACGAGCTCGTGGCGGATGGCTACGTCTTC
>JAWKQN010000025.1 GCA_041390125.1 Gemmatimonadota bacterium
GCGGGTCGGCGGAGAGCGCCATCACCAGGGGATCGATGTTGCCGTTCTCCGCGATCTGCTGCACACCGCCACTCGCCGGCTGCCCCAGCGCGAAGACGGTGGTGGCCCAGCGATGGGTGGCGGCCACGGGCGGAGTGAAGGCCTGGTTGGCCGTCAGGTTGTGCACGGTCACCTCGTAGACGCGGACGTCGTCGGTCGCGTCCGTGTCGTGGGCGGCGGTCAGCGCCTCCACGTCCTGCACCGGGGCCACGTCGTTGACCCCCTCGGTGCACGCGGCGAGGCCGAGCAGGGTCAGGGTGGCCACAACGGGTCTGCGCATGGGTTCCTCCGGAGTGTGTGGGTGCGAAGCCGTCTGGCCGGAGGTCCAGCAAGGAGCGGAACAGCGCCGCGCAAGGGCGGCGGACCCGTCGCAACTCATGGACGCAGAACAGGTTGGCGTGATCGCCCCGGGCTGGATCCCCCGCGCGCTGCCGTTCCACGGAACGCCCGGGCGCCCCGCCTGAACGCGGAACGGGATCGCCGGATCCGGCACGTCCGGGGTCCTTCCACCGAAGCCGGAACGCTGGGCCCGCGGGAGCGGAAGGTGCGCCAGGCCGGAACGAGAACGGGCCCGGCGACCGAAGTCACCGGACCCGAATGGAGCCCCCCGCGGATCTCACCGCCGCACGTCTTCCCGACCCGTCGCGGGAACTCCGAGCCTCGGTCCCCGACCACTTCTGGAGATCGGACCCATGCCTGTGTACGACATGGGACGCGGGGGAGATTCAAAGGGTTGCTTCGACGGACTGCCGACGGATCAGGAGGGGAGCAGGCGGTATCCCAGGGCAGCCGCAACGAGGCCCAGACCCACCTGGACGAGCACGTTCACAACCGCGCGGCCGGCATGCCCTGCCTGGAACAGCCCCACCGATTCGGCCGCGAATGCGCTGAAGGTGGTGAACCCGCCCAGCAGCCCCACCAGCACGAAGAGGCGGACGGTCGGATCGGGAGAGGGCTGCAGCTCCACCCACCGCCCGGCGACCCCGATCGCGAAGCATCCGAGCAGGTTGACCGAGAGGGTGCCGAGCGGGAAGACGCCCACCGGGACCACCCGCTGCGCCAGGACGCCCGCGAGGTAGCGGACCACCGAGCCGACGAACCCGCCGACCCCCACGAGCAGCAGGTGCGACAGCGCGACGCCGTTCATCGGGTCTCCGGACAGGCGTTCGCCGCGGAGATCCGGCATCCGCCGGATTCCGGATGATCCCAACGGTGCGCGTCGTCTGCCGGATGGGCGCCCATCGCGCATGCCTCCATCGTTCCGATGTCCCGAAACGCGGAGGATAACCCGATGATTCCCGATCCGCTCCATCCGGCGATCGTGCACTTCCCCGTGGTCCTGGCCGTGGCGCTTCCCGCCGTCGCGGTCGGGGTTCTGCTGTTCCTGCGCCGACGTGGCCCATCCCGAGGGGCGTGGGCGCTCGTGGCGGGTCTCGCCCTCCTCACGGCCGGGGTCTCCTGGCTGGCCCTGGAAACGGGCGAGGAGCAGGAGGAGGTCGTCGAAGAGGTGGTGGCCCGCCAACCGCTGCACGCACACGAGGAGGCCGCGGAGGTGTTCCTGGGCGCCACCGTGCTGGCTGCTGCGCTGTCGTTGGCCGGCCTGCTCGGGGGGACGCTGGGCGGCGCCGCGCGCGGGGCCACCGTGGTGGCGGCCCTGGCGGTGCTGGTGGCGGGATATCGCGTGGGCCACAGCGGTGGGGAGCTGGTCTACCGCTACGGCGCGGCCCAGGCCTACGTGGACGGCGCTGCGACCCGGGTCGACGCCCGGACGGCCGACCGCGTGGAGCGGGAGGACGACGACGACCGACGCTGAGGGTGCGGGCTCGGGAGCTCAGGCTGCGGGGGAAGCGACCACCCGGAGCCGGGCTCCCGAGGGCTCCCGGACGCGGAGATCGTCGTCGGTCGTGGCCGGTTCCACGCCCAGCGCGTCGAATCGACGCGCGAGGGCGTCGAGGTCCGCGCGCCGGACTTCCAGCGTGAAGCCGGCCAGACCGGCCGCGCCCGCCCGGGGGGCGGGAAAGCCCAGCGACGACCAGGTGTTCAACCCGATGTGATGGTGGTAGCCCCCAGCGGCCAGGAAGCTCGCCCGCGCGCCCCACAGCTGCATCCGCTCCAGGCCCACACCCTCGCGGTAGAAGCGGTCCGCCTCGCCCAGGTCCCCCACGCGCAGGTGGATGTGGCCGACGCGCGTGTCCGGGTCGGGCCCGGTCGTGCGGCCTTCCTCCAGGAGCGCGCGCACGTCCAACGGCTCCGTCACCATGGCCAGCTGGTCGCCCTCCCGCGGCCATTCCCGGGAGGGTCGGTCCCGGTAGATCTCGATCCCGTTGCCTTCGGGATCGCTCAGGTAGAGCGCCTCGCTCACACCGTGATCCGCGACGCCCTCGAGCGTCATCCCACCGCCGTGCAACCGCAGCAGCGCGTCGGCCAGCGCCTGGCGCGACGG
This sequence comes from Gemmatimonadota bacterium, assembly GCA_041390125.1. Classification (NCBI taxonomy): domain Bacteria; kingdom Pseudomonadati; phylum Gemmatimonadota; species Gemmatimonadota bacterium. The sequence goes on from JAWKQN010000025.1 coordinate 2,483, forward strand.
CACCAGGAACGCGGTATGGAAGAGGCCCGTGGTGGCCGGTGAGCGCGGCAGGAGCGCGCGTTCGATCACGAGCAGCGGCGTGCCGAAGCCCAGCGTGACGCGCACGGCGGAGGAGTCCAGCACGTCGAGGCCGAGCAGCTCGCGATAGTACGTCGACAGCGTCGGGACGTCCTCGGCGGCCAGCGTCACGTCGGCGATGCGCAGGTCGGGAAGATCGGATGGACCGTGGACCATGCGCGGCTAGACGTACTCTTCGACGACGTGGCCGTCGTGCTCGAGGCCCTGCACGATCTCCGCGACGTGATCGCGACCCCGGGTCTCGAGATGCATCACGATCTCCACGTCACCCACGGAGATGTCGGCAAAGGCGCGTCGGTGTCCGATCTCCACGACGTTCGCGCCGAGCTCCGCGACCCTCCGGGTCAGCCGCGCCAGCGAGCCGGGTCGGTCGCGCACCTTGACCATGAGTCGCGCAAGACGGCCGTCCCCCACGAGCCCGCGCTCGATGATGCGCGAAAGCTTGCTCACGTCGATGTTGCCGCCACACAGGACGGGCACCACCACGTCGTCGGCCTCCACCGGGATGCGCCCGGCCAGCAGCGCTGCCATCGGCGCGGCCCCCGCGCCCTCCACCAGCGTCTTTTCGCGCTCGAGCAACACCATGATGGCCGAGGCGATCTCCTCCTCCCCCACCGTGACGATGTCGTCCACGAAGCGTTCGATGATGGGGAAGGTCAGATCCCCGACCCGCTTGACCGCGATCCCGTCCGCGAGCGTCTCGGACGTTTCGATGTCGACGATGCGCCCCTCTTCACGGGAGCGTAGGGCCGTGGGTGCCGCGTCCGCCTCCACACCCACGATGCGCACGTCGGGCTTGAGGGCCTTCAGCGCCAGGGCCGTCCCCGAGATCACGCCGCCTCCACCGATCGGGACGACGACCATGGTCACGTCGGGAACCTGGTCCGCGATCTCCAGCCCGATGGTGCCCTGACCGGCGATCACGTGTGGATCGTCGTAGGCATGGACCATGACCATGCCCTCCGCTTCCTGCAGGCGCTTGGCCTCGGCGATCGCGTCCGAGAAGCGCGCACCCTTGAGCACCACCCGCGCCCCGAAATTGCGCGTACGGGTCACCTTGATGAACGGCGCCGTCTCCGGCATGACCACCGTGGAGGGGATCCCGAGCCGGGTGGCGTGCAGCGCCACCGCCTGCGCGTGGTTGCCGGCGGAGGCCGCCACCACGCCCCGCTGGCGCTCCTCGGCGGTGAGCAGGGAGAGCCGGTTGAGGGCGCCCCGCTCCTTGAACGCCCCCATCCGGTGCATGTTCTCGAACTTGAACCAGAGCTGACAGGGCAGCTCGTCCACGAACGCCAGCGAGCGGGCGCATGGCGTCCGGACGATCCTGCCTTCCAGGCGCTCCGCGGCGGCGCGGATGTCGCTCAGGGTGGGCGTGGCTTCGGGCAGCGACGGCAACGCGGACATGGAGGATCAGCGCAGCCGATAGCGTCCGACCCGCAGGGGCGGATCGACCCGCCAGGCGAAGCGCAGGCGGTTCTCGCCGTCGACCAGGACGTTCTGCTTGTCGTCGCGGGTCTTGGGATAGTCCTGACCCTGTTCGCTCTCGATGACCAGCACGTGTCCCGCCGGCAGCGCCGCGTTCAACGCCTGGAGTTGACGCTCCAGGTCCGCGAGGACGGCACGCTCGACCTCGTCCTGGACGTCCCCTTCGGCGCGCGCCTCGAGCTCGAAGCGTTCGTCCAGCACATACCGATCCTCGAACTCCTCGGCGGCGATGGACGTCTCATGGTTGCGGCGGAAGCCGATCTCGGTCATGGCCCGCGCGTCGAAGTTCACGTCGACGCTCTGGAGATTCACGCCGTATCTACGGAGGATCATGCGCTCCTGCGCGGTTGGGGTCCGGTGCGGATCTCGGTCACTCGAACTTCAGGAGCTTGGCCAGCTCCTCCGGGCTCAGCGCCTCGGCGGCCTTGGAACCGGAGCGTCCGCCGCGCGTGCGTCGCGGGCCGGTGGGGACTCCACCGACCTCACCGCCGTAGTCGAACTCCGGCAGGCTGACGCGCTCGATGGGCCGGGAGAGCCGGTACTCGATGGACTTCAGGTGGCCCAGGTCCGTGGCCGTCACGAACGTGATGGCGGTCCCGACGGCACCGGCTCGTCCGGTGCGTCCGATCCGGTGCACGTAGTCCTCCGGATCGAGCGGGATGTCGTAGTTGACCACGTGGGAGATCCCTTCGACATCCAGTCCCCGCTGCGCGATGTCCGTGGCCACCAGCACGCGCACCTCTCCCTCCGCGAAGCGATCGAGGGCCCGGGTCCGCATCTTCATGCGCAGATCGGAGTGCATCACGTCCGTCTTCACACCCTCGCGCTCGAGATACACCTTGAGCGCATCGGCACCCACCTTGGTCCGGGTGAAGACCAGGACCTGCTCCCAACCCGGCTCTTTCAGCAGCTTGAACAGGAGCTCCGGCTTCTTGGCGGGTTTGACGAGGTAGCACAGCTCCTCGATGCCCTCGGCGGTCGTACCGGCGGGAGTCACCTCGACCCAGGTCGGCTCGTTCATGATGCGCAACGCGAGCGCGTGCACGCCGTTGGGCATGGTGGCCGAGAACAACAGGGTCTGGCGCTTGCGCGGAACCCGCTTGAGGACCTCGTCGATCTGGGGACGGAAGCCCATGTCGAGCATCCGGTCCGCCTCGTCGAGGATGAGCACGCCCACGTTGCTCAGGTCCACGTTCTTGCGCTCGAGGTGGTCGATCAGGCGCCCCGGGGTGGCGACGATCACGTCCACGCCCGAACGAAGCGCATCGAGCTGCGGCCCGAAGGGCATGCCCCCCACGATCACCGCCGCCCGGATCCTGGACCCGCGCGCGAAGGACGTCGTGTCCTCCTCCACCTGCTGGGCCAGCTCGCGGGTGGGGCAGAGCACGAGGGCCTGGACCGTCCCGTTGGGCTCCAGCCGTTCCAGCGTGGGCAGCATGAACGCGCCGGTCTTGCCCGTCCCCGTCTGCGCGATGCCGACGATGTCGCGGCCCTCGATGGCGATGGGGATGGCCTTCTGCTGGATGGGCGAAGGCGTCTTCCAGCCCAGCGCCTCGACGGCGGCCAGGCTGGCAGCGGAAAGACCCAAGCTCTCGAAGTCGCTCATGACACCGGGGCTGGAAGGAAGGAACGGCCCGGAGGACGGGCGCGCTCAGGTGCTAATGTATAGGCAGGGGCGCCCGGGCGTAGGGTGGCGCCCGTTCCCTGTCCCGGAGGACCTCGCTCGTGGCGCGACCGACCTCGGTGCTGTTCGTCTGCCTCGGCAACATCTGTCGCTCGCCGCTGGCGGAAGGAGTCTTCCGTCACCTGGTGGCCGAACGCGGGCTGGCGGAGGAGTTCGACATCGACTCGGCCGGCACCGGAGGCTGGCACGTGGGGGAGCCCGCCGACCCGCGGTCGCAGCAGGTGGCGGAGGCGCACGGCATCGAGCTCACCTGCCGGGCCCGGCGCCTGGACGCCGACGACCTCGAGCGCTTCGAGTGGATCCTCGCCATGGACCGCGAGAACCTCGGCGCCATCCGGCGCCTCGCCGCGGAGGCGGACGCGGCGGGGGCCCGCCTGCATCTGCTCCGGGAGTTCGATCCCGAGGCCGGCACGGACCTGGAGGTGCCGGACCCGTACTACGGCGGCGAGGACGGCTTCGAGACCGTCTACGCCATGGTGCACCGGGCCTGCGTGGGGCTCCTCGACGAGCTGCAGGCGTCGTGACCGCCCTCCCGAGGACGCTGCTGGACGCCCTGGAGGCGCGCCTCGGGTTCACGGTGGCCGATCATCGCCCCATCGGTGGGGGGTGCATCAACGACGCCCACGTCCTCGTGGCCCCCGGTGGCGAGGAGGTCTTCCTCAAGTGGAACGCCCACCTTCCTCCCGACGCCTTCGCGACCGAGGCGGACGGCCTCCACGCGCTCCGCGCCCGGGCCCGTGGTGTCCGGGTGCCCGCGCCTCTGGGCTGGTCGGAGCCGGACGCGGGCGGCCCGGGCTGGCTGGCGCTGGAGCACGTCGCGGCCGGTCGGCCCGGCCCGCGCTTCGCCGACCTCCTGGCCGAGGGTCTGGCGTCCCTGCACGCCCCGACCGGGGAACCGAGCGGGTGGACACAGGACAACTGGATCGGCGCGCTCCCCCAGGCGAACACGCCCGCGCCCTGGCCCCGGTTCTGGAGGGAGCGCCGCCTCGCCGCCCAGCTCGCGCGCGCGGGCGCGCAGGGTCGGCTCGATCCGGAGCGCGCCCCCTGGCCCCGGGTGCTGGACCGGGTGGAGGTCCTGCTGGAGGAGGCTCCCGAGCCGGGGCTGCTGCACGGCGACCTGTGGTCCGGGAACGTGTACGCGGACGGGGAGGGCGTGCCGGTGCTGGTGGACCCGGCCTGCTACCGGGGGGACGGCGCGGTCGACCTCGCCATGGCGGCCCTCTTCGGGGGCTTCCCCGCCCCCCTGTTCGAGCGCTACGCGGCGTGTACGGGACGCGCCCCGGCCTCTCCCGCGCTGGAGGCGGCCTACCAGCTCTACCCGCTGCTGGTGCACGTCAACCTGTTCGGGGGCAGCTACGTGCGGGCGGCCCTGCGGACCGCCGGTCGCGTGCTGGACGAGGGTTGAGCCCCCCGGGTCAGCGCACCGCGGCCAGGGCCGGCCCGAGCACACGCGCCATCCGGTCGATGGCCTCCTCCAGCACGGCGTCCGAGGTCGCGTAGCTCATGCGCGCGTAGTTCGGATCCCCGAACGCTTCGCCGGGCACGAGGGCCACGCCGACCTCCTCCAGCACCGCCGTGCACACGTCGGACGCGCTGGTGAAGCGGTCCCCGAACACGCCGTCTACGCGGAAGTACAGATAGAACGCCCCTTCCGGACGCACATAGGGGATGGCCGGCAACCGTTCGGCCATGCGCGCCACGACGAGGTCGCGACGCCGCCGGAAGGCGACGCCCATGTCGGCCACGGCGGCGTTCATGCGCGGCGGGTCGCTGTAGGCGGCCAGCGCCGCGTACTGGCTCGGCGAGGCGGCGTTGGACGTCGTGTGGCTCTGGAACGCGGTGATCTGGCGGGCCACGTCCACGTCCGAGAGCGAATAGCCGATCCGCCACCCCGTCATGGCCACGGCCTTGGAGGCGCCGTTGAAGATCACGTGCGGACCGAGCGTCCCCGCGTCGAGCGCCAGCAGGCCGGGCGCGCGGTCGGCCTCGCCGAAGTAGATGCGCTGGTAGATCTCGTCGGCCAGCAAGACGACGTCGTGGGCGCGCGCCCAGTCCGCCACGGCCGCCAGCTCATCCAGCGTGTAGACGGCACCGCTGGGGTTGGAAGGCGAGCTGAACAGAAGGCCCCGGGTGGCCGGCGTGCGCACCCGCTCCAGGTCCTCCGGGGTGAGCTTCAGATCGCGGGCCTCGCTCCCGCGCACCGGCACGGGGGTGGCGCGCGCGAGCGTCACCATCTCGGGATAGCTGGTCCAGTAGGGCTCGGCCACCAGGACCTCGTCTCCGGGACCGAACAGCGTGAAGCAGGCGTTGAACAGCGGCTGTTTGGCGCCGGCGCCCACGACCACCCCCTCCGCATCCAGGGACCGGCCGGCCTCCGCCGAATGGTACGCCGCGATGGCCCGCCTCAGCTCGGGGATCCCGGCCGCCGGGGTGTAGCGGGTGTGGCCGTCCCGGATGGCCTGGACGCCCGCCTCCGCGATCCAGTCCGGCGTGTCGAAATCCGGCTCCCCGGCGCTCAGGTCGATGATGTCGCGGCCCTCGGCCTTCAGCCGCTTGGCGAGCGTGCTGACGGCGATGGTGGCCGACGGACGGAGCTGGGCGATGTTGCTGCTGAAGCGCACGAGGACCCTCTGGGTTCGGATGGTTCTTCCGGGGGGCTCCCGGGCCGGAGTATGGGGGAGAGGGGGCCTTCGCCGCCATCCCGCCTACGGGCCCGGAGCCCGAGCCGACCCGCTATCTTCCAGAACCGTGCCCCGACCCATCCGCCTCTACTTCGACTACGTCGACCCCCTCGCCTGGCCCGCCGAACGGCTGGCGCGCGAGGTGGAGGGGCGGGGCCTGTCCGTGGAACGCGCCCCCCTCGAGCTCCGGCCTCCACCCGCCCCTCCGCTGGACCCGGCGGATCCGGCGCTCGTGGCGCGGCGCGAGGAGGCGGCGGCGCGCAACCCAGGCGACGCGGGACCCGAACCGGCCCGGGTCCCCTGGACCCGCAAGGCGCACGAGCTGGGGATGCTGGCCCGGGAGAAGGGCGCGTTCCCCAGGGTTCACACCGCCTTGCTGACCGCCCATCTTTCTCGGGCTCTGGACATCGGGCGTGTGGACGTCCTGGTCCAGATCGCCACGGAGGAGGGGCTCGACGCCACGGAGTCCAAGGCGGTCCTGGACGTGGACCGCCACACCGAGGCCGTCGAACGGATCCGCGAGCACGCGTTCGAGCTGGGCGTGCGGGGCGTGCCCACCTTCGTGGTCGGGACGCGGATCTTCGAAGGTCTGCCCGATCCGGATGCGCTCGAACGCGCCGCCACCGAGGAGTGAGGAGACGCATGGCAGGGTATCAGAGGAAGACGGCGCTCGCGCCGAGCGAGGTGCTGGCCCGCGCCGAGGAGGTCCTGCCGGACCTGCTCGGGCTCAACCGCACCAAGAGCTCGGCCCACGGAGCCACCTACACGGGTGCGGAAGGAACCGTGTCGCTGAACGCCCACGGCCACGGCTACTACACCGAGGTCGTCGCGTCCACCGATCGTCTGCGCACCTCGCGGATGGACTACGAGATCCAGCGCTTCCTGAACCGACTGCCCTACGAGCCCGGCGATACGGGCGGCCCCGGCTCCGGCGCGCCCAGCTGATGGACGCCTTCGAGACGTTGGGGCTCGCCGCCGAGCTGGTGGAGGCGCTGGCCGGTGAGGGCTTCGAGGCCCCCACACCCATCCAGGCGAGCGCCATCCCGGTCCTGCGCCGGGGAGGAAGCGTCGTCCTGGAGGCGGGCCCGGGTGCGGGTACGCTGCTGACCTACGGAGCGGCGTTGCTGGACCGGGTGGAGGGTGGGGAGCGCCAGAGCGTGCTCGTGGCCTGCCCCACCGACGAGGATGCCGACGCGCTGGCCCGCTCCCTGGCGCGGTTCGCCGAGGTCCGCGGCTCCAGTGTCGCCGCGCTGGGCGGGCACTGGTCCACACCCACCTCGGCTTCCGTCCTCTTCGGCAGCGTCGACCGGCTCGTCGACCTGCTGCGGCTGTCCGAGCTCGAGCTGGAGAACGTCCAGGCCCTGGTGGTGGAGCGCTGCGACGTCGTGGTCGATCGCGGCGCCCTCGCGGGCGTCACGCTGCTCGCCGAAGCCCTGCCGGGTGTGCAGAAGGTCTTCCTCGGGCTCCCCGTCCCGGAAGAGGTCGAGGCGCTGGCGCGCCGCACCTCGGACAAGCCCGTCCACATCCCGCCGCGCTCGGTCGAGGAGACGCAGGAGCGCACGGCGCCGCGCGGATCGCTGCAATACCGGATCGTGGCCGGCCGACGCATCGAGCACCTGCTCCAGATCGTGCACGAGCGGGTGGAGCGGGCCGGCCGGGAGCACGTGGCGGTCCACTTCCGGACGGAGGACCAGGCCGCCGACGTGGGGGACGAGATCGCCGTGCACGGCTTCCCGGTGGGAGCCGTGGGCGACGTCGACGCCGTGGTCTGGTTGTGCCCGCCCGGCAGCCCCCCGGTCGAGCGCCGGGAGGATCCGCTGACGGTCGTGGGCTTCGAGCCGCCCGTCTCGACGGCCGAGCTGGTGGCCGCCCACGCGGAGCATCCCGACTCGATCGTGCTGATCGAGGCGCGCGAGCTCCCGCACCTGCGGGCGCTCGCGACGCGCAGCGGCTACGAGCTGCGGGCCCTCCCCACGCGACCCTCGGAGCGCCGCCAGCGCGATCTGCTGACCCTCGAGCAGCGCCTGGGCGCGCGGCTGGCGCAGCCCGGGCTTGCCCCCTACGTGCTCCTCGCCGAGCGCCTGGGGCGGAGCCACGACCCGGTGGAGGTCGCGGCGGCGGCGCTGGCCCTGGCCCTGGAGGCCCCCGCCGCACCGGTCGCTCCGTTGGACGGCGCTCCGGTGGCTGCCGCAGCGCCCGCCCAGGTGAGCTGGGCCAAGCTGTTCCTGTCCATCGGAGAGCGGGACGGCGTGGGTCCTGGCGATCTCCTGGGTGCGGTCACGGGCGAGACCGGGATCTCGGGCTCACAGGTGGGCAAGATCGACATCCACGACTCCTACACGCTCCTGGAGATCCAGACGGCGCAGGCGGAGAAGGTCGTCCGCGCCCTCAACGGCACGACGATCCGTGGACGCAGCGTACGCGTGGACTTCGACCGGGGACAGAAGAAGTCCAAGCCGCGCGGCGGTCCGCCGCGCAGCGGCGGCCGGGGGCGCGGACCCGCCCGCGGGCCCGGGGGACGCACGCCGCGCCCCGGTCCCGACACCTGACCGCGCCTTCGGGCGCGGGGGCACACCACACGAAGAAGGGCCGCGACGCCGAGCGTCGCGGCCCTTCGTGCAGCCCGAGGGAACGGGGAGACGCTTAGTTGATCGCGTCCTTCAGACCCTTGCCGGCGCGGAAGGCCGGGCTCTTGGAGGCCGTGATCTTGATGGTCTCGCCGGTGCGCGGATTGCGCCCCGTGCGCGCCTTGCGGGCGCGCGACTCGAACGTGCCGAACCCCGTGATCTGGACCTTCTTGTCTTCACGGAGGGCCTTCGAAATGATGCCGTCCGTGCCGAACACCGCGTCGATCGCGCGACCGGCATCCGCCTTGGTCATCCCGGTGCGATCCGCGAGCTCGTCCACGAGGTCGGACTTGTTCATCGGGTTACTCCTCTGAGGTGTGAATGTGGGAGCGCGGGCCTGCGGCTGCTTGGGCTTGTGCGCCGACCACGACGAGAGGGGGTCGGACTCGACCCGGACGACCCACTGTAGAACCCTCAGAAAACCAATAGTTTCCTGGCTTCCTCCCGTTCGCTGCTCCAAGGGTAAGGAGGCCCCCGGAGGCCGTCAAGAGAGCGGTTGGCGGGGGTCTGGACCGCTCGGTAGCTTCCCGGCGCACCCGACCTTTCGACAGAAGTCGCCTCCAGGAGACCCCGTTGCTCCGCCTGTTCCTGCAGCGAACCCTCATCACGGTGCTCTACGGAGTGCTGCTGCTGGTCCTGGGCACGCTGGGGTACGTCATCCTGGAAGGAGCGTCCCCGAACGACGCGCTGTGGATGACGGTGATCACCGTCACCGCGGTCGGCTACGACGAGGTCGTCGAGCTCTCCGCCGCGGGCCGCATCTTCAGCACCATCCTGCTGGTGCTGGGCATCACCGGGATGGGGTTGTGGTTCGCGCTGCTCACCTCCTCCATCGTCGAGCTCGACCTCCAGGAAACCCTGAAGAAGAGGCGCATGTCCAAGACGCTCGCATCCCTCTCGGACCACATCGTGGTGGCGGGGGCCGGTCGGACCGGCCGCCGGGTCATCACGGAGCTCCTCGCCGGACGCCATCCGTTCGTCGTGATCGACCGCAATGCGGATCACCTGCGCATCCTGCGCGAAGACCATCCGGAGCTGCTGGCGGTCGAGGGGGACGCGACCCAGGACCACACGCTGGAGGCGGCGGGGATCCGGCGCGCCCGGGGACTGATCGCCAGCTTGAGCGCGGATACCGACAACGTCTACGTCTGTCTGTCGGCTCGAGCCCTGAACAGTGACCTGCAGATCGTGGCGCGGGCCTACGAGGACGAGAGCGCGGAGAAGCTGTTGCGGGCCGGCGCCGACCACGTCGTCAGCCCCAATGTGAGCGGCGCGCTCCAGATGGCGGGCTTCATGCTGCGGCCCTCCGTGGTGTCCTTCCTCGACGTGGTGATGCGCTCCCCGGACACATTCCTGCGGATGGAACAGGCCACCATCGCCAGCGCGTCACCCCTCGCCGGGCAGACCCTGGTGGAAGCGCGGATCCGGCAGGAGACGGGCTTGATGGTCATCGCCATCCGCAAAGCCGGCGCGGACGGTCACGGCTACATCTTCAACCCGGCCGCGGAGACCCGCCTGGAGGCGGGAGACGAGATCATCGTGCTGGGCACGCCGGAGCAGGTGGAGGGACTGCGCGCGTACGCGCGCACCTGATCGGTCGGGACGTCGTCAGTAGCTCGGGACGTCGTCAGTAGCTGTCCGTGCGCTTGCGGCCGCGGAGCAGGTTGATGACGAACCAGACCACGGCCAGGATGACCGCCCACTTGATGACCAGCCCCACCAGGCCGAACAGCAGCGCCAACAGCGGGAGCAGGAACTTGAGACCGAGCAGGCCCGCGAGGCCCGCCACCACACCGCCCAGGAATCTCATCGTCGTCGCCTCGTGACACGATGCGGGGTGATCGGCACGCTACCGTCCTCCGCGCATCCGGAACCAGACAGCCGTACGGGGGCCGGTCGGCCGCGGTTTCAGCCGCCGCGAGGACTCCAGGGTTCGGCGTGGGACGCCGCCGTCCGATGGATCAGAAGCGGAAGCGATAGGAGATCTTCATGAAGATCCCGTCGGCACGCGGGCGGAGGTCGCGCACACCAGGCACGACCTCGTCATCGTAGGATCGGGAGTACCCCAGGAAGAAGACCGTTCCCGGCGAAGGCTCGTAGGAGAGGAGGCTCTCCAGGTAGAGCCCGTCCCCCGTCCCTCCCGTCAGCGCGTCGCAGCCGTCGTCGTCACAGAACTCGAGCCCGCGGCCGCTGGCGTCCAGTACGTCCCGCACGGACGCGTGGCTCCGCTCGGCGATCCCGCGCACGAACAGCGCCTTGGTGAGCTGGTACTGTGCGCGCAGGCGCTGGACGGTCGCGGTGGAATAGCGCTCGCCGCTGCTGCGGCGGTAGAGCGCGCTGTAGCGGTAGTTGAGCTCGATGGAGAGGGAGGGGCTGGGATAGATCGAGAGGTTGCTGTCGCTCGACCAGGATGTGGCCGGCTCGACCGGGATGCCCCGCGCGAAGATGGGCGTCTCCTGCCAGGTGCCGCCGATCCGACCGCGCACGAGCTGCCAGCGACCGACGAACAGGTTGAGCCGGAACTGATCGAGCCCGGAGAACGTCGAGCCGGAGGGCAGGTAGGGGAGCCGGTCCTCGGGGCGGATCCCGGTGACGACCCGGAACCCCTCGTAGCGGTCGGCGGGCGGCTGGAAGCCGTTGCGCTGGTAGTTGGCGAAGATGCTCGTGTTGCCGAGGAACGAGAGGCTGGCACCGAGCTCCACCTCGTTCTCCTCCCAACCGCCTCCCTCCCAGAAGGTGTCGTGGTCCCAGACGCCGTTGACCTGCAGGGAGGGCCCGAACCGCTCGATGGTGGCTCCGGGTTGCCCGTACCAGTTCCAGGCCACGCGCCCACGGACCTCGGTCACACCGACGCGGCGGATGAAGCCCGAGGCGGCGACGAAGTCCGCGTCCGCATCCTCGATGGAGGCGTTGTAGGAGAATTCGCGGCCGCTCCGCTCCAGCCGAGCACCCCACAGCAGCCCGCCTTCCGCGGAGGGGTCGTCCTCACGCTGCGTGCGGCTGGCCGCACCGAGCATCGTCAGGGTATAGCGACCGCCGATGATGAAGCGTCCGTCGACGGCGGCCAATCGGTTGAAGATATCCCCGGACTCCGTGCGATCGGTCAGGAGAGCCCCCACGCTCGAGCTGCCGCCGACGTCCTGCCGCGCGCGCACGAGATGCACGCGGGCGTAGTCGTTGGACTCGCTCGCCGTGACCTCGTCGTAGGCGCCCAGGTAGCCCACGGCCAGGTTCCCGATCTTCCCCGTCACCTTCGCGCCCCCGATCGGATCGACGATCGAACGCGTGTAGACGAGCTGACGCGGCATCTGGAAGATATCCGTGCCTTCCAGGAAGAAGGGCCGGCGCTCGGGAAAGAACAGCGCGAAGCGTTCGTTGACGGCGATCTGCCCGGCGTCGGCCTCCACCTGGCTGAAGTCGGGATTGTAGGTCGCGTCGAGCGTCAGGTTCGACGTGAGCCCGTACGTCGCGTTCAACCCGAACTCCCCGCTCGGATCTGTCCGGCTGAAGGCGCCCAGCGAGTCGGCCTCGCCCAGGCGCGAGCCGGTCACCACCGGGTTCATCTCGAGGAAGAGCCCGGGATCGAGGCCTCGCAGGTTGGCCAGCTCCCCGGACTGGGTGAGCTGGTTCGTCTGGTTCTGGGAGATGGGGGCCCAGGACTCCTCGTACCCGAAGCGCTCGATCCGACGCATCACCTGCAGTCCCCAGCTCTGCACGTCGGCCGCCGGGAAGCGCAGGCTCTTGTACGGGATCCGCAGCTCCACCTGCCAGCCCCATTCCTCCACCCGGCCTTCGGAGGACCAGATGAAGTTGGGGTTGTAGTCCACGGGGGGCCCGAAGCCCCCGCCCCGACCTCCACCGCCGCCTTCGGTCCACACCCCGTCCTGTTGGACCCCCAACGGATTGACGACGAACACGTAGGCGCGCCGCCGGTCGTTGAAGGTGTCCAGTGTGAGCCGGATGTGGTCGTCCCGGCGAACGACGTTGTCCCGGGGGGCGATCGAGGCACGGATGCCGGCGGGATCGTCGTCCCAGGCGCGCACCGCGAGGTACAGCGCGTCGTCCGAGACCAGGACCAGCGCCTCGGTGCGCTGTGTGGCCGGGATGCCCTCCACGGGATCGTACTGGGTGAAGCCCGTGAGCAGGGCGGCGCCCGCCCATTCCTCCTCGCCGATGCGCCCGTCCAGCGAGATCGTGGGCGCTTCGACGTAGGGGGCGTCCACGCGCAACTCCCCCTCGGTACCGCGGTAGAGGGACACGGAATCGTGCGGGAGAGGTGTGACGAGCGGAGCGAGCGCCAGCACGGCGGTCTGGATCATCGCGGCGGTCATGCTCTCCTGTGCGCGTGCGGGCGCTCCCCGGCGGGCGCACCACTACCAAGGCGGCAACTGCGAAGGCGGCAACCAAGACATGGCGGCTACACCCGACGACGTGGAAAGTGCACATTCCGGACCCGGCGACCGGGAGGCCACCCCACCCTGCCCGCGGTGTGGCGCGGCGCTGGACGAACGCCGCATCCATGCAGCACCGCAGGTCGCCTATGTGCGCCGGCGCGTCTGGCGGATCTGCCCGTCCTGCGGGTGGTCCGCGGTCGCGGAGCGGCCCGCCGCCGACGGCGGCGAGGCTCCCCCCACCGGCGGGGCTTCGTGAGCACCCCAGGGCACGGGAGTTGCAGCCGCGCGACACCCGTGGCTACTCTCGAATCCGGAGGCGCGACCCGCCCATGACCGTCCGTCCCCATCCTTCCGTGATCTTCAAGGCCGTCTCGGACGGAGCCGTGCTGCTCCACACCGAGAGCGAGGTCTATTTCGGCCTCAACCACGTCGGCGCGCGCGTCTGGGAGATGATCCCGGGTGCGGGCACCCGGCGGGACGACCTGGTGCAGCGTCTGGCGGAGGCCTATCCCGACGTGGGCGTCGAGACCCTGGAGCAGGACGTGGGCGAGCTCCTCGGCCAGCTCGCCGAGAACGGCCTGATCCTCGTGGGCGATCCGGATGGGGCACCCAGCCCGACTGCCGCGTAAGCTCTTCCGGTTCCTGCGCGTCTCCTCCCGGGAGCGTCGCGACCTCCTGGCGGCGCTCGGAGCGCTGCTGTGGGCCCGGCGCGCCATGCGCGACCGCGCCACCGGCGACCTCGTGGCCTTGCACGAGGGACAGGACGCGACGGCACCGGTGGACCTCCCCCGCGCGCGGGCGCTCGCCCGGGCGGTGGTGCGGGTGGCGGCCTACCTGCCGTTCGATGCCAGCTGCCTCATCCGGTCCCTGGCCATCCAGCGCCTGTTCGCCCGTGAGGGCATGCCACCCGGGCAGATCCGGATCGGCGTCCGCATCGACGAGGTCGAGGGCTTCCAGGCCCACGCCTGGGTGGAGGTCGAAGGCCGCGTGGTGGGAGACGTGCCGCAGCACGTGTCCACGTTCACGCCGGTCACCGACATGACCGCGATCCGCTTTTGAGCGGCATCCTGGCGTGGGCCGGTCCGGCGCTCGAGCCGGACCGGTTCCGGCGGGCGCTCGAGCGGCTCACCGCGCGGGGTGCGGACCGGCGGGAGGACGTGGACGCCGGCGGCGCGTGGCTGGGGGCGACCCGACCCGATTGGCAGGCGGCGGCCGATCTCGCCGGTCCCACCTTGATCGACCGGATCGGGGACGTGCGCGTGGTGGCCGATGCGACCCTCTACTACACGGACGACCTTCGTACGGCCCTCGGGGACGCACCCGCCGGCCCCCGGGCCGAGAGCGCGGGCACGCTGGTGGCCCGGGCCTGGACGCGCTGGGGCGTGGCGGGGACCGGGCGGCTGGAGGGGGACTTCGCCTTCGCGCTCTGGGACGGGTCGACCCGCACCCTGGTGGCCGCCCGGGACTTCGCCGGCTTCCGGCCGCTCTTCTGGGCCCCCATCGGCCCGGGCGTCGCGGTCGCCTCCAGCGCCGGCGCCCTGCGCGCGCTGGGCGCGGACGACTCGCTGGACCTCGCCGTGCTCGCGGCGGTCTCGGCCGGGCTGCATCGGGCCGCCGGGCCCGAGACGGTGTTCCGCGGGATCCGCATGGTCCCGGCGGGACACACGCTGGTCTGGCGCGATGGAGAGGTGCGGGTCGAGCCGCACTGGTCGCCCCCGCGGTGGGAGCGGGGAGCCACGCTGCCCTTCGACGAGGCGGCGGCGCACCTGCGCGGTCTGATCGCGCGCGCCGCCGAGGAGCGGCTGGCCGCGGCCGGACCGACCTCCTTCCCGCTCAGCGGCGGGTGGGACTCCACGGTCCTCTACGCCATCGCAGCCGACGCGCTGGGCCGCCGACCCGGGAGCCCGCAGCCGCGTCCGGTGTCGATCTCCTATCCGGAGGGGGACCCGGGCCGCGAGGACGAGATCATCCTGCGGACCCTGGCGCACCGGGATGCGAGCACCCGCTGGATCGACGTCGACTCGGTCGCCCTCTTCGACGACCTGGAGACCCGGATCGCGGGTCAGGATCTCCCCTTCGTCCACTTCTACGAGCACTGGAACCGCGCGCTGGCCCGTGCCGCCCGCGCGGACGGCGCCCGCGTGCAATTCAGTGGCTACGGGGGGGATCAGCTCTTCCAGGTCTCGAACGTGTACGTGAGCGAGCTCGTCCGGCGAGGCCGGCTCCTGGAGGCGTGGCGCGAGTGGCAGCGGAAGGGAGAGCGCTCCCGCAAGGAGTTCGTGCGCATGGGCGTGCTGCCCCTGCTTCCGGGCTGGGCACACGACGCCCTGACACGGGTCCGGGCCGGCCGTCCCCTCCACCGATACCTCGAGCGGTGGATCCCCCGCTGGATCGATCCCGGCTTCGCGCGGGCCCAGGATCTGAGGGGACGCGAGGAGGAGCGCCTTCCATCGGCGTATCCGGGCACCCCGGCGGAGCAGGAGTGGCGCTGGTTCGTGCTCGACCCCTTCTTTCCGCTGGTGGCGAGCCGCGTCGCGGATTTCGCCCTGGACGAGGGCGTGGAGGCCCGGGCGCCGCTCTACGATCGCAGGATCGTGGAGTTCAGCGCCACGCGGCCCTGGACCGACCTCTCCCTGGGGGCGGAGACCAAACGGCTGTTGCGCGCATCCGCCAGGGGGCTGGTGCCCGACGACGTCCTGGCCCCCCGGGCGCACCGGACCGGCACCACGGGCGCGTACGCGGAACGTCAGGTGCGGGCTGCATTTCCAGCGCTCGTCCCGCGACTGTTCGAGGGCCCGCTGCTTCTGGCGGACCTGGGCATCATCCGTGCGGACAGCCTCCGCGCGGTCTGCCGACCCTTCCTGGACGGACGGGGTTTCCCCAACACGATGGAAGTCATGGCCCTCTTCTACACACTCCAGACGGAGCTCTGGCTCCGGGCCCAGGCCGGCGAGGCGTCCGCGTGACCCCGCCCGCCCGGCTCGTCTTCGGAGGTGTGCTCCAGAGCGACCTGGACTTCCCGGAGCTGCCCCCGGCACCGGCCGGCGCGGCGCCGCACTGGGTGCTCACCACCCGCACCGACACGCCGCCCGAGCGCGTCGGCGCCCGCACGCTGGGGGCCGACGAGGTGGACCAGGGCGTCCAGGTGAGCCTGCTGGGGGACGAGCACGGCTTCCGGCTGTCGTACTCCGACACCGGGACCTTCGATATCGCGGAGCGGGGATCCCGGATCACCTGGTACCCGGGACCGGAGGCCAAGCCCGAGACGGCACGGGTCGATATCCTGGGCCGCGTGCTGGCCGTGGCCCTCCACGCCCGCGGCGACCTGACCCTGCACGCCAGCGCCGTCGCCTTCGGCCGCGGCGCCATCGGGTTCATCGCGCCCAAGCACCACGGCAAGTCCACCACCGCCCTGGCGCTGGTCCGCTCGGGCGCGCGCCTCGTCACGGACGACACGCTCGGCGTCACGATGGACGAGGATCCACTCGCCATCCCCGGCGTGCACGCCGTCCGCCTCTGGAACGACTCGGCCGAGCTGGTGGGACCGGCGGACGCGGCGGTGGACGGCTCCGGCCCCGGGGGCAAGCTGCTCCTGAGCGATCTGCCGTCCGACTGCCTGATGATCGAGACCACGCCGCTGCGGGCCCTCTACCTGCTGGCTCCGGTGCAGGCCGGCGAGGGCGTCCCCGCCGTGGAGCGGGTTGCGCTCCAGTCCTTCGACGCCACCCTGGCCCTCCTGACCCAGACCAAGATCGGTGCCCTCCTCGGCGGCGCCGAGGCCGGCACGGTCCTGGACCGCGTGGCGCGGATCGCCGACAAGGTGCCCGTCTACCGGCTGCACGTGGCGCGCGACTTCGCCCGTCTCGACGAGCTCGTGGACACCCTGCGCGCGTGGCACGCCGACCTGGTCGCGGCCCCGGCGTCATGAGCGACGCGGCCGTGGCACCCCGATCGCGTCCGCGCACCTCCGCGGAGCCCGGCGCATCCGCCGAGCCGATGGTGTCCGTGCAGGGCCTGACCAAGGTCTTCCCGGTCCGCCGCACGATGGCCGAGGCGCTGCGCCAGCCCTTCCACCGCGATCGCGTCACCGTCGTGTCGGACGTCGAGCTCCGCATCGCTGCAGGCGAGTTCTTCGGCCTGCTGGGGCCCAACGGCGCGGGCAAGAGCACGCTGTTCAAGATGCTGGCCACGCTCATCCTGCCCGACGCCGGGACCGCCTCCGTGGCGGGGTTCTCCATCACGGAGCAGCCGGCGGACGTGCGCCGCGTCCTCACGCCGGTCATCCCGGACGAGCGCAGCCTCTACTGGCGGCTCAGCGCCCGCGAGAACGTGCGGCTCTTCGCCACGCTGCACGGCCTGCGCGGCCCCGAAGCCGCGCGTCGTTGCACGGCCGTCCTCGAGAGCGTGGGGCTCGCCGACACCGGCGAGAAGATGGTGGGCCAGTTCTCCTCCGGCATGAAGCAGCGGCTGCTGATCGCGCGGGCGCTCCTGGCCGAGCCGCGCGTGCTGTTGCTCGACGAGCCGACCCGCAGCCTGGACCCCCTCTCCGCGCGTGACTTCCGCCGTTTCCTGCGGGAGGAGTTGTCGGAGCGCCAGGGGGTCACGGTGTTGCTGGCCACACACAACGCCGAAGAAGCCCTGGACCTGTGCGACCGCCTGGCCGTGCTCGACCGTGGGCGCCTGCTCGCGACCGGCACGGTGGCCGAGCTGCGGGCCCGCGCCGGCGACGACCGCTTCGAGCTGAGGGTGCGTGGGCCGGTGCCCGAAGGGCTCGACGGCGCGCACGACGTGGAGCGGCTGGGACAGGACGGCGAAGGCTGGACGCGCATCCGGCTCCGGCTGCGCGATGGGGACGACGGAGCCGCCCGTCTCCTTGCGGATTTGGTGCGTAGTGGCGTAGAGGTGTCTCGCTTCGAGCCCATGGCGCTTACACTGGCCGACCTGCTGGAACGCATCGTCCGCGGAGGCGCACAAGATGCGTGAGTTCTTCGCCCTGGTACGGGCCGGCGGGATGACCGCCGCGAGCTACCGCCTGCGGCTCCTGTTGTCGATCGGTGGATTGCTTCTGTCGGCGGTGCCGTTGTACTTCGTCACGCAGGCGCTGCAGAACACCATGGCCGAGACCATCCAGGTCGAGGCCGAGCAATACTTCGCCTTCGTGCTCGTGGGCACGATCGCCCTGTCCTTCGTCGCCACGGCCGTCACCACGCTGCCCAACCAGGTCGGCTCGGGCATCACCACGGGCATCCTGGAGGCGCTGCTCAGCACGCGCGCGCCCCTACCGGCGCTCCTGGCGGGTCTGTCGGGCTTCGAGGTGCTGTGGACCGGCATCCGCAACGTCTTCCTGTTGTTGGTGGGCGCGGCCCTGGGCGCGCAGGTGGCCTGGGGGCAGATCGTTCCCGCCACGTTGATCGTCGCGCTGCTCGTCCTCTCCATGCTGCCGTTCGGGATCCTCGCAGCGGCCTCCATGCTGGCCTTCCGCACGTCGGGACCGCTGCCGCAGATCGTCCTGTTCGCCTCGGCGGCCCTGGGAGGTGTGTACTACCCGACCACCGTCATCCCGTCGTGGATCGAGTCCGTGGCGGACTTCGTGCCGCTGAGCTACGCCCTGCGGGCGCTGCGGCGGGTCCTGCTGCGGGGCGAGTCCCTGTGGGCGGTCCGCGACGACCTGGCGATCCTGATGGTGGCCACGGCTCTGCTGCTCGCCGTCAGCGGAGCCGCCTTCGCCGTCGCCTTCCGCTACTCCAAGCGGGCCGGAACGCTCACCCAATACTGATCGCACGCGCACCGAACCCGAGAGTCGAACCCCCTTGGACTCGCCCTTGGACCTCCTGACGCCCGAGCTGCGGGCGCTCCTCGCGAGCGCGCGCAGCGTCGACCGGAACGCCGCGCTGCAGGGCGCGCTGGCGCAACCGATCGACTGGGATCGACTCGTCGCCTACGCGGATCGCGAGCGGGCCACACCGACGCTCTGGCAAGCCATCTCCGCGCTGGAGGATTATGAGCCCCCCGCGGAGGCCGGGGTGCTGCAGAACGTGGCGATGATCACCGAGTTCAGGATGTTCCACCTGGAGCAGTACCTGAAGAAGTCCCTGGCGCACCTCGATTCACTGGGCATCGAGACGCTGTTGCTCAAGGGGGCGGGCCTGGGCCTCACGCACTACAGCTCGTATGCCGATCGGCCCATGGTGGACCTCGACATCCTGGTGAAGCCCACGGATGCGCGCCGGGCCTGGGAGGCGATGCGCACACAGGGGTGGACGTGGGAGGGCAGCGAGTCGCTGGAAGCGGTGTACGACCATACGCACCACCACCTCCCGCCGCTCGTCGAGCCCGCGGGGACGGCCACCGCGCTCGAGGTCCACACCGGTCTGCACCCGCGCAGCGCGCCCATCCTGATGCCGGCGGAGCGCGTCTGGGAGCGGGCGCGCGTCATCCAGGTGGGCGCGGTCGCCACCCGGGTCCCCTGCCCGGTGGACCAGGTGATCCATCTCTGCACCCACTTCGCGTGGTCGCACATGATGGTGTCGGCGGGCTGGAGGACGTTCCGCGACCTGGACCGGGTGCTGCGTCAGGATCCGCTGCCGGTGGACGAAATGGTGGACGAGGCCGCCCGGGCGCGCGCCACCAGCTGCTGCTACTGGACGCTCCGCCTGGCGCGCGACCTCGTGGGCGTGCCGGTGGCGGACGACCTCCTGGCGGCACTCCGGCCGCCGGGCCTACGGGGTGTGGAGCGGATGCTGGAGCGCGCCTACACGCTGTCGATGATGCCCGACCCCGAGCTCGTCTGCCCGTCCGTGTCCGCTCGGCGGTTGGCCTGGACGGTCGGCATCCGTCCACGCTGGAGCGGTCACGGCCGCGTCCGGCCCTGGGAGTTCTCGGATCTGTTCGCGGTCACCGCAGTCGAGCCCGCGAGCCCATCCCGGTTGCTGCATCAGTGGAAGGCGCTGCCCCACTGGCGGCGGTTCCTGGGCCGCGTGCTGGCGAGCTGAGCGGACCCGACGTCTGCGGCACACCGCACTGGCGTGGCGGAGGCAGGGATCCTGCTAGCGACGCTCCCCGGACCCCGCCACCCGAGGGGGCATGCGTGGCTCCAGGAAGGCCGGCGGCAGGTTGGAGAAGCCGACGTCGTCCAGGGCCACCGTCCCGGCCTCCGTTCGATCGAACACGAAGCGGACCTCGGCGATGCGGATCAGGTCCAGATCGGGCGCCACGGCCCGGAAATCGGCGAGCGGGATGGAGAAGCTCTGCAGCACGAGTTCCCACATCCGGGGAAAGCGCTCCCGCTCCTGATCGCGGCGTCGCATCACGTGGGTCTCGAGCGGACGACGCAGCGGTCCGTATGTGCTGAGCGCCACCCGGGCGCGCACACCCGCTTCGTCCACCACTTCAACGGACAGATCGATCGGCTCCTCGTCCGCCTCTCCGTCCTCGGGGCGCGCCGCCTCGCGCTCGCGGTCCTCCGCGCGCGCCGCCCCTTCCGGCGGGCTCCGGGGGGCGGGATCATCGGGAGACGGCCCCAGCCGGAAGTCGAGGGTGGTGCGCTCCGTGAAGTCGAGCGCGCGTCGGGCTTCAGGCGTCAACCGCACGGTGTACGCCGACGGACGCCCGAGCGCCTCGGCTTCGCCACGCACGTGGCGGTTCCAGCCGAGCCACACGACCTGGTTCTCCTGCGACGCGGACGTGTTGGCGCGATTGCGGGAGCGCAGCTCCAGGTCGCCTTCGTTCCAGGTCTGCAGGGAATCGCCTTCGAGGCGCACTCCGGCCGCCGTTCCCGTGGTCACGTCGATGTCCTCCTCGAACGTGGCCAAGGGACGGAAGGAGCTGTGCTCGAACGACGTGAAGTACATCGTGGGCGGCAGCCACTCTCCGGCTACGCGGTGATCGCGGAACAGCGGCAGATAGCGGTCGTCGTCGTGGAGCGTGGCCTCCAGGAAGGCCGACACGTAGACCTCGGCGAAGCGCATCTGCTGCTCGGTGGGCAGCAGACCGCGTAGGTCGAGGATCCGCGCGCTGCGCGGGCCGTTGTCGCGCGGACCCCAGACCGAGTTCCACTGGCCGTGGTTGGCGCGGTAGACGTAGACGGCGGACTTGAAGTGATCCGTCCCTGGCGTGAACTCGACCCGGGAGTACTGCCGCAGGCCGTGGAAGCTCGTCACGTCCCCATCGTGCGAGCCGTGGAAGACGAGGTAGTCCACGTCTCGCACGGGGACCTTCCGCCCCGTCGGGAGATACTGCCCGTCCACGGGTGCGATCGCCACGACCGCCCGGATGTCGAAGCCGAAGTCGAACTCCAGCGAAGCATCGTCCGGATAGTGGGTCAGGCGGTTGAAGGCGGCGGCGTGACCGACCGCCTCACCCCCCCGGGAGTGGCCCATGATGCCGATGCGGCTCATGTCCACCTGTCCCCGGACGGGACTGCCCGCGCGCTCGTTGAAGTCGCGCCAGGCCTGCAGGTGCTTCAGGAGCAGCCAGCCGCGCCCGTCGTTCTCGTCGCGGATGCCGCCGTTGATGAAGTTCATGTCCACGGAGGCCAGGATGAAGCCACGGCTGGCCAGGAGCTCGCCCAGGTAGTCGTAGCCCGGATCCGAGAAGTCCTTCATGTCGTGGTTGCCGTGGACCACCAGCACCAGGGGGAAGGGTCCCGCCCCTTCCGGGGCCCAGACCCGCCCGTTGATGGGGAAGGAATCCGGCGAGAAGCCCCAGTACGCGTTGCGCTCCTCCGCCTGGTCGCCGAGGCGGACCAGCGTGGAGGCGTCCACCGTCTCCGTACGCAGCGTGACCGAGTCGCGGTATTCGGCCCGCCGCAGGTCCGTCCCGCTGCCGTAGTAGAAGGTCCGCACGCCGTGCGATCCGGGCCGGCCCGGATCGGGGGCCGACAGGAGCTGCTGGCCCAGGACCGCGGGCGCGTCCGAGGGTTCGAGCTCGAGGGAAGCGCGGCATCCGGCCAGGGCCACCCCGGCCGCGAACATCGTCAGGATTCGTCTCATGGGCGCAATCTCGCGTCCCGTCGGTACGGCAGGCAAACGAGCCCGTCCGGGCGGGTCGCTCTGTCGCGCGCATTCCACAATCCGGGGTCGCGACTCCACGGAACCCTCCCGCCCCCGGAGGGGCTGTTGCACCGTAAGTACCTCACACGCAATGATTTGCACCGTGGTGCCAGACCGGCATGGCGGTTGCCCTTCCCTGCCCTCGACCGCCTTCCCGCCGGTGCGGCCGCCTGCGTGGGGAGACCGGTCGCTCATACCCTGGAGGAACGATGTACCAGAAGCCGGTTGTGGAGCGCTTCGGCAGCTTCCGCGACCTCACCCTCTCGGGGGGTACGGTCTGGGGGAGTGACGGATTCAGCATGTTCTCTGCTGGTTCGACCACCCCTCCTCCGTCCACTCCGGGTGGGAGCGTGTCGATCTCGCGTTCGTAGTCGCGGGTCGTCCGCGCGGAGCTCCCACCCGGGGGCTCCGCGCCCAACCCGCCCGCCCCGCCTCGTTTCCCCGGACCGGCCGCGCCCCTACCATGGGGCGCCATGCGCCCACCCGGACTCTCCACCCGTAGCGCCCTCGCCCTCGCCGCCCTGATCGGGCTGTCGGCCGTGCTGGACCGTCCCGCCGTCGTCGACGTCCGCACCGGTCTCCCGCCGGCCGACGCCGTCCTGGTCCGGCCGCCCGCGTACGTGCTGCTGTCCCCCGTGGCCGCCGTCCTGGACAGCCTGTCCCTGCTCGCGCTGTCCCAGCACATCGCGCTGCTGCTCTCCGTGCTGGTCGCGTTCGGCCTCTGGCGCTGGCGGCGGCGGCCGGCCCACCGCACGTGGGGACGGGCCCTCCTGGTGGAGCCGGCCGCCACCCTGGGCTGCCTGGCCGTGCTGGTGGGGATCTACGCCGTGATGACCTTCGTCCCGCGGCCCGTCCCGCGGCTGGAGGTCCTCGACCCCGACCTGCTGGTCGTCGACTTCCATTCCCACACGGAGCACTCCCACGACGTCGGGCCGCGCTATCCGGTGGAATGGAACCGCCGCGTCCATGTGCGCGGCGGGTTCGACGCCGCGTTCCTCACCGATCACGGCGGCTGGGACGGCATCCCCGAGGCCCTCGCCTCGAACCCGGCCACGGCCGGTGAGGGGTTCGTGCTGCTCGTGGGCTCCGAGCTCTGGCTCGGGCGGGAGAACACGCTCGCCCTCGGGGACTCGCTCACGTACCGGCCACGGCTCGACAGCCTGGGCATCCGGATCCTGCCCGAGCGCGGTGCGCCCCCCGAGGGCACGCGGCCCACGCTGCTGCTGACGCTGCCGGCCCGACGCCCGGCCGAGGCGGTGGGCTGGAGCCCGGACGAGCCCTGGGGACTCGTGGGCCTGGAGGTCAACGACGCCTCACCCAAGGGGCTGGAGCAGGGCCGCGGCGAACGGGCGCTGCTTCTCGCGGTTGCCGAGCGCGAGGACCTGGCGCTGGTCTCCGGCTCCAACAACCACGGCGCGGGACAGACGGCAGCGGCGTGGACGCTGCTACGCATCCCCGGCTGGCGCGACCGGAGTCCGGCCGAGCTGGAGCGCACCATCGCCGATCGGCTCCACCGGGAGCGGGCCGGAGCCACCCGGGTGATCGAGCGGACCCTCCCGTTCCCCCGCCCGTGGGCGGCGGTCGCGTTGACGGCGCTGACCTGGCCCTGGCACGTCCTGGCGAGCCTCTCCCAAACGGAGCGGCTGGTCTGGCTGTTGTACGGGACGGGGCTCTGGGCCGTAGGTTCGATCCGGACCCGTCGCGGAGCCGGACCAGACCGGCCGCTCCGCGGGTAGTCCAGAATCCGGGCCGCTCGCCCCGCCAGGGGCGCTGGCGTGACGGGCCGGACAAACGTGACGCCCGGCAGCGCGTCGAACCCGGAACCACCAGGCGCGCCCGGCGCGTCGTCGCTCCGATCGCGAGAGGCCCCGCGTGCTCGAAGATCTCGCCCAGTTCCTCTTCAAGTACCGCCCGGTACTGTTTCGGGAGGGCGAGATCCATCTGGCCGCGCCGGGGTGGGTCTGGATCCTCACGCTCGGGACGGCCCTCGCGCTGCTGGCCGCCGCCACCTACCGCCTGGCCCGGGGTCGCAGCAGCCGGCGCGATCGGGTCGTCCTCACCGCGCTGCGCGCCGGCATCCTGGGCGTCCTGATCTTCGCGCTGCTCAAACCCACGCTGGTGCTCACGCGCGTCATCCCCGAGCGCAACTTCGTGGGCATCCTGGTCGACGATTCCCGCAGCATGCGGATCGACGATGGCAGCGGCGTGTCGCGCGCGGACGCGGCCCTGGCCCAGGTCACCCTGGACGAAGGCTCCCTCCTGAGCGAGCTGGACGAGCGCTTCGGCGTGCGCGTCTTCCGCTTCTCCGACGTCGCGCAGCGGATCGACTCGCTCTCCGATCTGGGCTTCTCCGGTCGTCGCACGGATCTGGCCGGCGCGCTGGACCACGTGCGCGAGGAGCTGGCGGGGGTGCCCTTGTCGGGCCTGGTGGTGTTGAGCGACGGGGCCGACAACGGGGAACGCCCGCTGCAGGACGCGCTGCTGCCGCTGAAGGCCGCGGGCGTTCCGGTCTTCACGGTGGGGATCGGCGAGGAGAGCCTCCCGGCCGACGTGCAGGTCACGCGCGTGGAGACCCCACGGGAGGTCCTGCGCGGCACGTCCGTGGTGGTCGACGTCGTGCTGACCCACACCGGCTACACGGGGCGCACGGTACCGTTGGTGGTCGAGGACGACGGGCGCGTGGTGGCCACGCAGGACGTGGAGCTCGGGCGTTCGGGCGAGCCGTCCACGGTGCGCGTCCATTTCCAGACCAGCGATCGCGGCCCCCGCGTGTTCCGCTTCCGTGTGCCGGTCCAGGAGGGCGAGCGCGTCGCCGAGAACAACGCCCAGGACGCCCTCGTGGTGGTGGCGGACGCGACCCGTGACGTGCTGTTCTTCGAAGGCGTGCCGCGTCCCGAGCTCACCTTCGTGGCGCGCGCGCTCGCCGGGGATGGCAACGTGCGCACCGTGCGTCTGACCCGCACGGCCGAATCGAAGTATCTGCGCCAGTCCGTCCGGGACAGCGTGGAGCTGTTGGGTGGATTCCCCAACACGCGCGAAGTGCTCTTCGACTACGACGCGCTCGTGCTGGGCAGCGTGGAGGCCAGCCAGTTCACGTCGGACCAGCTGCAGATGGTGGCCGACTTCGTGAGCGAGCGCGGCGGCGGCCTCCTGGTCGTGGGCGGCAAGCGGGCTCTGGCCGAGGGTGGGTTCCGGGGCACGCCCCTGGAGGATGCGCTCCCGGTGGTGCTGGAGGAGCCCGCCGGTGGCGAGCCTGCGTTCGCGACGGGTCTGCAGGTCCGGCCCACCCGCGCCGGTGCCTCCCATCCCATCACCCAGATCGTTCCGGAAGGCACGGACCTCGAGGAGGCCTGGGCCTCCCTGCCCGCGCTTTCCAGCTACAACCCGGTGCACGACGTCAAACCCGGCGCCACCACGCTCCTCACGGCGGACGCCGCCGACGGGGAGCGGGTCGTCCTGGCCTTCCAGCGCTACGGCCGCGGCAAGTCCCTGACGTTCGCGGTGGAGGACTCGTGGCAGTGGCAGATGGGGTTCGAGGTGCCGCTCGAGGATCAGCGCTTCGAGACCTTCTGGCGCCAGCTGCTGCGTTGGCTCGTGGACGGGGTGCCGGAACGCCTGGAGACCCGACTGCCGAGTGACCGGGTCGAGCCCGGCCGTTCCGTGCTCGTGCAGGCCGAGCTGGCCGACTCCGGGTTCGTGGAGATGAATGGAGCCGACGTCTCCGCCACCGTCGTCGGCCCGGGCGGTGAGGAGCACCAGGTGACCATGGACTGGACCGTCGAGCGGGACGGCCTCTACGCCGCCGACGTGGAGACCTCCGAGCCGGGGCTGTACCGCATCGTCGTGGATGCCGCGCGTGAGGGCAGCAGCCTCGGCAACGACACCGTCTATGTGCGCGCAGAGGAAAGCCAGGCGGAGTTCTTCGATTCCGGCATGAAGTCCGCCCTGCTGCGGCGCGTGGCCGACGAGACCGGAGGCCGCTTCTACACCCCCGCCACGCTGGCGTCCCTCCCCGAGGACCTGCAGTACACCGGCGGCGGGGTCACGCAGATCGAGGAGCAGGACCTCTGGGACATGCCGATCGTGTTCCTCGCCCTGCTCCTGCTCATCGCGGCGGAGTGGGGACTGCGCCGCGCCCGGGAGCTCGCCTGATGAGAACCCTGCCCGCTGTGCTCACGCTCGCGCTGGCGCTCGTGGCGCCCGCGGCTGCCCGGGCCCAGGAGACGCACTGGCTGATCGTCTCCGGACTCGGGGGCGAGCCGGAGTACCGCGACCTGTTCCGGGACTGGGGCACCCGCCTCGCCACGGTCGCGCGTTCCCAGGGATCGTGGGTGCGCTACCTCGGCGAACGCCCGGACGAGGACGCCCGCATCGACGCCGCCCCGCGCAAGGAGGGCCTCGAAGCGGTCTTCGATTCGCTCGGGACCGCGACCGAGGCGGGCGACGAGGTGGTCGTCGTGCTCATCGGGCACGGCTCCGCCGACGACGGCGGCGCGCGGATCAACCTGCCCGGTCCGGACCTGTCGGACGGGGACTTCTCGGAGCTCCTGTCCCGCCTCGAGGGTCGACGCATCGTGTTCGTGAACACGGCCAGCGCGTCCGGCGAGTACGTGCGCACGCTCTCCGGGCCCGGACGGGTGGTCCTGACCGCGACCCGGAGCTCCGGCGAACGCAACCAGACCCGCTTCGGCGGCTTCTTCGTGGAGGCGCTGGAAGGCGGCACCGCCGACGCCGACAAGGACGGTCGTGTCTCGGTGCTGGAGGCCTTCCTCTACGCGCGCCGGGAGACGCTGCGCACCTACGAGACCGACAACAAGCTGGCCACCGAGCACGCCCTGCTCGACGACAATGCCGACGGCCGCGGTTCGGAGGAGCCTTCGCCCACGGCGGAGGACGGCGGCATGGCCGCCACCTTCTACCTGGCCCGGACGGGCACGGCGGCGGTCGTCACCGATCCCGCCCTGGCTCCGCTCGTCGCCGAACGGGAGCGCCTCGAGCGCCGCATCGCCGAGCTGCGGCAGCTGAAGGACTCGATGGAGCCCGCCGAGTACGAACGGCAGCTCGAGGAGCTGCTGCTGGAGCTGGCGCTCGTCAACCGACGCCTCCAGGGAGGCGGCGCATGAGACGATCCCGTTCGCACCGCCGTCTCGTGGCGCTCGTGCTCGGCACGCTCCTGCCCGCTGCGTGCGCGGCCCAGCAGGAGGCGACCCTGGAAGGCGCCCGCGCCGCCGAGCGTGCCGGGCGCTACGACCAGGCGCTCTCCCTGTACGAACGGCTGGACGACGGCTCCGCCGCGTCCACCGAGGCCCGCGCGGGGCGCCTCGACGTGTTGTTGCTCACCGGTCGGTACGCAGAAGCCGCGGAGTTGGCGGGGACGGACGTGCGTCTGGCCACCCGTCGCGCCCGCGCGCTCCTCGCCCAGGGCTTCCACGAGGAGGCCGCGCAGGCGCTGGACGCGGCCGTCGCGGCGGATGTGCCGGATGCGCTGGCTGCGCGCGTGCTGCGGGGCGAGCTCTACCGGATGCGGGGCGAGCTGGACCGGGCCCGCGCCACCTGGGACGGGCTCATCGACGCCTACAACCGCGGCCGCCCGCTGGATGCGCAGGACCTGGTCGCGGTGGGGACGGCCGTCCGCCGGCTCGGGGCATGGGAGTCCGTCTACTTCCACGATGCGGTCAAGGCATACGACGAGGCGATCGCGGCCGATCCCGGACTGGCCGAGGCGCAGGTCGCGATGGCCACCCTCTTCCTGGACAAGTACGACTCGGGCGAGGCCAAGCAGATCCTGGACGGGCTGCTCGAGCGCAACGCCCGCCATCCCGAGGCGCTGCTGGCGCAGGCACGGGCGCTGCACTTCGACGGGTCGGGCCAGGCCGAGGTGCGGGCCCGGGAGGCCCTCGAGGTCAACCCCGACCTGGTCGAGGCCCGGGTGTTCCTGGCGCGGCTGGCGCTGGAATCCGAGGACGAGGCGGGCGCCATCGGCGAGGCGCAGACGGCGCTGGGCGTCGATTCCACCTCGTTGGAAGCGCTCTCCGTGCTGGCGGCAGCGCACTGGCTGGAGGGAGACAGCGCGGCCTTCCACGAGGTGGAGGCGCGCGTGCTCGCCCTCAATCCCCGGTACTCCGCGCTCTACACGGATCTGGCGGACCTGGCCGCGCAGCGTCGTCTGTACGCGAGCGCCGCCGACCTCGCGCGCCGCGCGGTGGCGCTCGACGCGCGCGACTGGGAAGGTCACGGCCACCTGGGGCTCAACCTGCTCCGCATCGGGGCCATCGACGAGGGACGCACCGCGCTCGAGGCCGCCTTCGCGGGCGACCCGTTCAACGTGTGGTTCAAGAACACCCTGGACCTGCTCGACACGTTCGAGCACTACGACGTGATCCCCACCGAGCACTTCCGGGTGGTGCTGCACGAACGGGAGTCGGCCGCCCTCGCGCCGTACGTGACCGACATGGCCGAGCGCGCCTATGCGGCCCTCGAGGAGCGCTATGGCATCGAGCCCCCGACCCCCATCCGCCTCGAGGTCTATCCCGACCATGCCGACTTCTCGGTCCGCACGGTGGGGCTGTCCGGGATCGGAGCGCTCGGTGTGAGCTTCGGACCCGTCCTGGCCATGGACTCGCCGTCGGCCCAACCCCGTGGGGACTTCAACTGGGCGTCCACGCTGTGGCACGAGGTCGCGCACTCCTTCCACATGGCGGTGTCGGAGAACCGCGTGCCGCGCTGGTTCACCGAGGGTCTGGCCGTCCACGAGCAGCGACGCGCCACGGCCGGGTGGGGGTTCGCGCCGAGCCCCATGTTCCTCCACATGTTCCAGGAGGGGGGTCTCCGTCCGCTCAGTGAGCTGAACGAAGGCTTCATGCAGCCGCGCTCACCGCAGGAGGTACCCTTCTCCTACCTGCTGGCGTCGATCGGCATCGAGTGGATCGAGGAGCAGGCCGGGTTCGAGGGCATCCGCGCGTTCCTCGTGGGCTACCGCGACGGCAAGGACACCGGGACCCTGATCCGCGAGGTCACCGGGATGGAGACCGGAGACGTCGACGAGGCGTTCGATCGCTACGTGCGTGAGCGGTACGGACACGCCCTGGACGCCACGCGTCCCCGCCCGGGGGCGGAGCGGCTCGGTGCCGCCCATCCGGACGACTTCAGCGCCCAGCTGCAGGAGGGCCAGCGCCTCCTCCAGGACGGCGACCTGGACGGCGCACGCACGGCGCTGGAGCGCGCCGCGGAGCTGTTCCCGGAGTACGGCGGTCCGGATGGGCCCTTCTGGCAGCTCGCGCGTCTGGAGGAGCAGGCCCAGCGTCCGGAGCGCGCCATCGCCCACGCCGAGCGGCTGCTCACGGTCAACGAGAGCCACGTGGACGGCGCCACGTTGCTGGCCCGCCTGGAGGCGCAGACGGGGGACACGACCGGCGCCATCCAGGCGTGGGAGCGGGTCCTGGAGATCACGCCCCTGGAGGCCGAGCCCCACGCGCAGCTGGCGGCCCTGCTGGAGGCGCGGGAGCGCTGGTCCGACGCCGCCCGGGAGCGGGCCGCCGTCGTGGCGCTCGACCCTGCGGACCGTGCCGAGGCCTTCTACCGGCTCGCGGAAGCGCGCTTCCGTGCCGGACAGATCGCGGAAGCCCGCAGCGCCGTGCTCTCGGCGCTCGAGATCGCGCCTTCGTACGGGCCGGCCCTCGACCTCCTGCTGCGCATCCGGGGGACCGGATGACGGCGCTCCGGTGGCTCCTGGCGCTGGGCACCCTCGGCGCGGCCGGCGGGGCGGCGGTGCACGCGCGTCCGGCCCCGGCGCCCGCAGCGGACGTCGCCGCGCGCGACGCCGGGGTGCAGGAAGGTTCGGACTACACGGGCCAGTTCACGTTCGTCCGCATCCGCGTGCAGGACGACCTGCGCAGCTTCGGGCGGCGCGGCCGCGGCGAGCCTCCCTGGGCGCACGACTATCCGCGCGCCGAGCGCAACTTCCTCCGCATCCTGGAGGAGACGACGACCGTCGATCGTCATCCGGACGGAACCAAGATCCTCACCACCGACGATCCGGAGCTGTTCCGCTATCCCGTGGCCTACATCTCGGAGCCGGGCTTCTGGACCGTGACCGACGCCGAGGTGGCGGGGCTCCGGGAGTGGCTGCTCAAGGGAGGCTTCCTCATCGCGGACGATTTCCGTGGCCGCGACTGGTACCAGTTCGAGGCCGTGATGTCGGAGGCGCTCCCGGATCTCCGCTTCGTGGAGCTCGACCCGTCCATGGAGGTGTTCGACTCCTTCTTCCGGATCGAGTCGCTGGCGTTCCAGCCTCCGCCGGACTACCGCTTCGACCCGCGAAGCGGCACGCCCCAGTTCCTGGGCCTGTTCGAGGACAACGATCCCACGAAGCGCCTCATGGTCGTGGCCAACTACAACAACGACATCGGCGACTACTGGGAGTGGTCGGATGCGGGCTTCATCCCGATCGACCTCTCCAACGAGGCCTACAAGCTGGGCGTCAACTACGTGGTCTACGCCCTGACCCACTGACCCGACGGGGCCACCCCGGTCCCCGGAATCACGGCAAGGAGATGACGGTGAGCTCCATCCAACCTGGAACCGCTACGCTGGATTCGGTCGACGACGTCGCGCTGGCCGATCGCATGAAGGCCGGCCGCGAGCGGATCCTCTCCGAGCTACGCAAGCTCATCGTGGGTCAGGACGACGTGATCGACCAGGTGCTGCTGACGCTCTTCGTGGGCGGCAACAGCCTGCTGCTCGGCGTTCCCGGACTGGCGAAGACGTTGTTGATCCACACGCTCGCCCGCGTGCTCGACCTGGACTTCTCCCGCATCCAGTTCACGCCCGACCTCATGCCGTCGGACATCACCGGCACCGACCTCATCCAGGAGGACGCCGAGACCGGACGGCGCTCCATGGTGTTCCAGCCCGGACCGGTCTTCGCGAACATCGTGCTCGCGGACGAGATCAACCGCACGCCGCCCAAGACGCAGGCGGCCCTGCTGGAGGCCATGCAGGAGCACCGGGTGACGGTGTCGGGTCGCACGTACGAGCTGCCCGAGCCGTTCTTCGTGTTCGCCACGCAGAACCCGATCGAGCTGGAGGGCACCTACCCGCTGCCGGAAGCCCAGCTCGACCGCTTCATGTTCAAGATCCACATGGAGCACCTGCCCGAAGAGCACGAGCTCGAGGTGGTGCGGACCACCACCCGGGTGATGGACCTGGACTTCGATCCCGTCGTGACGGGGCCGGACCTCGTCGCCTTCCAGTCCCTGGTGCGGGGCGTGCCGGTGGCCGAGCCCGTGCTGCGGTATGCCCTGGGACTGGTCCGCGCCACCCGGCCCGCGCCCGACGGCGGTCTGGACTTCGTCCGCCGCTGGGTGTCCTACGGGGCCAGCGTGCGGGCGGCCCAATACCTGGTGCTCGGCGCCAAGGCGCGCGCGCTCACGCTCGGCCGCTACCACGTGACCTTCGAGGACATCCGCGCGCTGGCCCAGCCGGTGCTGCGCCACCGCGTCCTCACCAACTTCCACGCCGAGTCGGAAGGGGTGACCCCCGATCAGATCGTCGGGAAGCTGCTGGAGTCCGTCCCGCAGCCCCGTTCGGAGATGTAGCGGTGGCGAACTCCGCCTCCCGTCACGAACCGGGCTCCGACGGCGCCACCCATCCGGGTGCGCGTTTCATCGATCCGCGCGCGCTCGCGCGCATCGACAACCTGGAGCTCATGGCCCGGACGGTGGTGACGGGGTTCCTGAACGGCCTGCACAAGTCCCCCTACCTGGGCTCCTCCCTCGACTTCGCGGAGCATCGCCCCTACCTCCCGGGAGACGACATCCGCCGCATCGACTGGCGGCTGTTCGCGCGCTCGGACCGCTTCTACGTCAAGCTCTTCGAGGCGGAGACCAACGCGAACTTCGTGGCCGCGTTGGATGTGTCGCGTTCCATGGACTACGGGAGCACGGGCGTCACCAAGCTGGACTACGCGCGCTTCCTGGTGGCCACGCTGACGTACTTCTCCAGCCGGCAGCGCGACCGCACCGGCCTGGTGACGTTCGCGGATGACACGCTGATCGACTACGTGCCTCCGTCGGCCAAGCACCTCGACACCATCCTGCACACGCTGGCACGCATCACCCCCGGCACGTCCACGGCACCGCGCGGCGGGAGCCCCTCCGACGTGGAGGCGCGCTCCGGCGGGCTGGTGCAGACGATGACCCGGGTCGTCGACGCGGTGAAGCGCCGCGGCATCCTGGTGGTGGTGTCGGACTTCTACGAGCCGTCGGACACGGTCGTGGAGGCGTTGGGACGGGCCCGGTATGCCGGACACGACGTCATCGCCTTCCATGTCCTCGATCCCACCGAGCTGGAGTTCTCCTTCGACCAGCCGTCCAGCTTCGAGGACCTGGAGAGCGAAGTGCGCATCCCGGTCGTGCCCGAGCAGCTGCGGTCGAGGTACCAGGAGCTGATCGGCGCGCATACGGCGACGCTCACGCGCGAGCTGCCGCGGGTCCAGATCGACCACGTCCTGGTCGACACATCCAAGCCGTTGGACCGGGTGCTCTTCGAGTACCTCGGTCTGCGGGTCAAGCTCGCCAAGGTGCGCTGAGATGTCCTTCCTGACGCCCTGGTTCCTGGCGGGTCTGGCCGCGGTGGCGGTGCCGATCATCGTGCACCTGATCCAGCGCGACCGGAAGACGGTGGTGCGCTTCCCGTCGTTGATGTTCCTGGAGCGCATCCCGTTCCGCTCGGTGCGTCGCCAGACCATCCGCAACTGGCCTCTGTTCCTGCTCCGTCTCGCGGCCATCGTGCTCCTGGCGCTGGCGTTCGCCCGCCCGTTCCTGTCCGGCGGCGAGGGGGCGCAGCTCGCAGGCGGGCCCCTGGAGCGTGTGGTGCTCGTCGACCGCTCCTACTCGATGGCCTGGGAGGGCTCCTTCGAGCGCGCCCTGGACCAGGCGCGCAGCGCGCTCACGGAGTTGCAGGACGGCGACCGCGCTTCGGTGATCGCCTTCGACGAGAACGCCACGGTGCTGGCCCGTTCGGTCGACCCCACCACGGCCCGCCGGGCCCTGGACGGGCTCACGGCCAGCGACCGCACCACCCGGCTCCGCCCCGCCCTGGAGATCAGCCAGGCCATCCTGGAGCAGTCACGGCTGGGCCGGCGCGACGTCATCCTGATCTCCGACTTCCAGCGCGGCGCGTGGCGCGGCGACGAGGACGTGGAGCTCCCCACCGGCACGCAGGTGACGCCCGTCCCCATCCGCCCGGATCGCCAGCGCAACGTGGCCCTGTACTCGGTGGGGTTGGAGCGTTCGCGCGCCGCGGCGCGCGAGCGCGTGACCGCCACCGCCCGGCTGGTGAACCTCGGCGATGCCCCCGTCACCGCCACCGCCACGTTGGAGCTGGGCGGCCGCGCGCTGGAGAGCCGGACGGTGGAGCTGGCCGCGGGGGGTGAGGGAGACGCGACCCAGGCCGTCTCGTTCCAGCCCTTCACCCTCCCGGGCGAGAACACGCTCGCGCGCGTGCGCATCGACGACGATCCGCTCGCGCCCGACAACACGTACGACCTGGTCCTCGACCCGGAGGCGACGCCGTCCGTCCTGCTGGTGGAGCCCGCGGGTGGCCGGGCCAACGCGTCGCTGTACCTGACGCGCGCGCTGGAGATCGGAGGTGAGATCCCGTTCCGGGTCGCGACCGTGCGGGCCGACCGCCTGACGCCGGCCCTGGTGGCCCAGCACGGGATCGTCCTCTTCAACGGCGCGGCCCCTCCCAACGACGCGGTGGCGGAGGCGCTGCGGGAGCACCTGACCTCCGGAGGCGGCCTGCTGGTGGCGCTGGACGACCGCTCGCGCTGGAGCGAGGCCCACCAGGACCTGCTGCCCGGTCGCTTCGGCGGGCCCACGGACCGCCCGGGCGCGGCGCTGGGCTACCTCGACTACAACCACCCCGTCTTCGAGCTCTTCAGCACGCCCCGCTCGGGTGACTTCACGGCCGCGCGCTTCTTCCGCTACCGCGCGTTCACGCCGGACTCGACGGCCGAGGTGCTGGCTCGCTTCGACGACGGAGGCATCGCGCTCGCGGAGGGTCGGCACGAGCGGGGCCGCACCCTGCTGTGGACCACCGGCCTCGACAACTTCTGGAACGACCTGGCGCTGCAGCCCGTGTACCTGCCGTACGTACACGCGCTCGTACGCTACCTGTCGGGTCGGAGCGACCCCACGCCGGCATACCGGGTAGGGGATGTGGTGGACCTGAGCGCGGGTGTGTCCGCCGTCCAGGAGGACGCCGAGGCGGAATGGCTGGTGCTCACGCCCGGGGGCGAGGCCCGCACGGTTGCGCCCGGGGCCGTCGGCGAGCGGTTCCTGCCCCTCGAGGAGGCCGGCGTCTACGAGGTCCGGCAACGGGCGGACGGACCGACCGTACGGAGGATCGCGGCCAATGTCGATCGGGCCGAGTCCACCCTGACGGAGCTGGATCCCGACGTGATCGTGGCCGCGATCGGATCGACCCCGACGGACGCGCCCACGGCAGCGGGAGACGGCCGCGACGAGGGCGAGATCCGGCGCGCCCAGGAGGCGCGCACGCCCGTCGGCTGGTATCTGTTGTTCGTGGTGTTCGGACTGTTGGCGCTGGAGACCGCACTCTCGAATCGAGCGTCGCGCCGACCCGCCTGAGGTCGCCGCGCACGGAGGCACGACGATGCGCAAGAACACGAGGTCGAACGACCACCGGGAGCTGACCGGCATCATCCGTCGGGTGCGCGGGCGCTGGCGCTTGCGCGTCGCGCTACGCGGATTGGCCGTCACCGGCGTCGTCGTGCTGCTCGCGCTGCTGGTCTCCGGTGTCCTGCTGGAGACCACCCGCTTCGCCGCGACGCCGCTGCTGGCCGCCCGCATCCTCACGGCGCTCGCCACGGTCGGCGTGGCGCTGTGGTTCCTCGTCCGCCCGCTGCTCCGGCGCGTCGACGACGAGCGGGTCGCCCTCTACCTGGAGGAGCACGAGCCCGCGCTGGCCCAGACCGTCCTCAGCGCCGTCGAGGCCGCCCACTCACCGGCCGCAGGCTCGTCGTCGGCGCTGGTCCAGCGCGTCGTGCAGAACGCCGTGGACGCCTGTCGCCGGGTCGACTACGGGCGCCGCATCGAACGGCCGGCGTTGGTCCGCTGGGGTGGAGCGCTCACCGCCACCGTGCTGGTGGCCGTGGCCCTCTTCACGTTGGGGCCGGCCTATCTGCGGCATGGTGCGGCGGCGGTCCTGCTGCCCACCGTGTCCGCGACCGACGCCAATCCCTACCGCGTGCACGTCACGCCGGGCAACGCCACCGTCTCACGGGGCTCCGACCTGACCATCCAGGCCGAGCTGGGTGGCTTCACCGCGTCGGAGGCCACGCTCTACTGGCGCGCGGCCGGCGCGGAGAGCTACGACCCGATCCCCATGGTGCTGGGCGAAGGGAGCGCCTTCGAGGCGCTGCTGTTCGCGCTGTCCGACGCCGGTGACTACTTCGTCGAGTCGTCCGGCGTGCGGTCGGAGAGCTTCCACGTCGCGGTCGAGGATCTCCCGTACGTCTCCGCGCTGGAGCTCGAGTACCGGTTCCCGGCCTACACCGGCCTGCCTCCCCAGATCGTGGAAGCGGGTGGGGACGTCGCCGTGCTGCGCGGCACCACCGTGGTGCTGCGCGCCACGGCCACGCAGCCGAGCGCGGCGGGCAACCTCGTGCTGGGCGACTCCACGCGGAATGCCCTCGAAGATGCAGGCGCCCTGTCCTGGACCGGGTCCTTCGACGTGCGCACGCCCGGCACCTATCGCATCGAGTTCCAGGCGGACAACGGCGTCTTCGTCCCCGCCTCGCCGGAATACGTCATCGACGTGCTGGACGACCAGCCCCCCAGCGTCTCGCTGGTCAAGCCCGGCCGGGACTCGCGGGCCAGCCCCATCGAAGAGGTCTACGTGGAGGCGCGCGCGGACGACGATTACGGGATCCGTTCGCTGCAGCTCGTCTACTCCGTCAACGGAGGGGCCGAAGACTCACTGCCGCTGTTCCGCGAGAGCGGCGCGCCCCGCCCCGAGGTCACCGCCAGCCACACGTTCTTCCTCGAGGAGATCGAGCTGGAGGCGGGCGATGTGATCTCGTACTACGTGCGTGCCACCGACAACGACCGGGTGGGACGGGCCAAGACGGTGACGTCGGACATGTACTTCCTGCAGATCCGGCCCTTCCGCAAGGACTTCGAGCAGGCGGACCAGGGACCCGGCGGTGGGGGTGGGGGTGGTGGCGCCATGGACGGCTCGCTGCCGGAGCAGCAGCGCCAGATCATCTCCGGCACGTTCAACCTCGTGCGGGACCGCGATCGCTACGACCCGAGCGAGTTCCAGGAGAACGTGGTCATGCTGCGCCTCGCGCAGGACCGGCTGCGCGCGCAGGTCGAGGGTCTCGTGGCCCAGATGGGCGAGCGTGGCGTCGCCTCCTCCGACGACGGGATGGCCAAGGTCGCCGAGGAGCTGCCCCGGGCCATCGAGCAGATGGGGATCGTCGTCGACTCCCTCGATGCCAACCGTCCCAAGGAAGCCATCCCGGCCGAGCAGAAGGCGCTGCAGCATCTGCTGCGGGCCGAAGAGGCGTTCCGGGACGTGCAGATCCAGATGCAGCAGGGCGGGGGCGGCGGCGGGGGCGGTGGCAGCAGCGCCGAGGAACTGGCCGACCTGTTCGAGCTCGAGCTCGACAAGCTCAAGAACCAGTACGAGACCGTCCAGCGTGAGCAGAACGATCAGACCGCGCAGGAGGTGGACGAGACGCTGGAGCGCCTGAAGGAGCTGGCGCGTCGTCAGGAGCAGGCCGCCGAGCGGCAGCGGCAGATGGCGCAGTCGTCCCCGAACGGCGGCGGCGGGGCCGGGAGCGCCGCGCAGCGCGAGCTGGCCGACGAGACCGAGCGGGCCGCGCGCGAGCTGGAGCGGCTGTCCCGCGAGCGGCGCTCGGAAGCGCTCGCCGAGACCGCGCGCCAACTGCAGGACGCCGCCGAGAACATGCGGAGGGCCGCGGCCGCGCGGGGCAACCAGAGCGCATCGGACGCGCGCGAGGCGCTCGAGCGCCTGCGCGATGCCCGGCGTCGGCTGGAGCAGGAGCAGACCGACCGGCTCGCGCAGGGTGCCGG
This sequence comes from Gemmatimonadota bacterium, assembly GCA_041390125.1. Classification (NCBI taxonomy): domain Bacteria; kingdom Pseudomonadati; phylum Gemmatimonadota; species Gemmatimonadota bacterium. The sequence goes on from JAWKQN010000025.1 coordinate 39,607, forward strand.
ATCCGCCATGGAGCGCGTCCGTCGGCTGCGGGACCAGCAGGACCAGATCACCCAGGACGCCATGGATCTGCCCACGGCCGCCGACCGCGCGGAGGCGCTCCAGCGCCTGAGCGAGCGCAAGGCCGCCATGGAGCAGGAGCTGCAGAGCCTGGAGCGCGACCTGGATCGCATGGCATCGGAGGCCCGACAGGATCCGGCGCAGCGTGAAGCCGGCCGGGAGCTGGGCGAGGCCGCCGACGTGATCCGTGACACGAAGCTCAAGGAGAAGGTGCGCTACACCCGTGGCGTCATCGAGGCGCGACCCGACCAGACCACCCGCCCGCTCGAGGAGCAGATCGAATCGGATCTGGACGCCCTGGGCGAACAGTTGCGGGAGGCCATGGAGGCCGCCGAGCAGGCGGGGGACGGCGCCCAGATGAGCGAGGCCCTGGACCGCGCGCGCGATCTCGTGCGTGGCCTCGAGTCGCTCGAGGAGCGGACGGGCAACGAGTCCCGCCGTCTGGGCGACCCGTCGGGCCAGGGGCAGGAGGGGCAGCAGGGCGAGCCCGGCCAGGACGGCCAGCCCGGGCAGCAGGGCCAAGCCGGCCAACAAGGCCAGGCGGGCCAGCCAGGTCAGCCCGGTCAGCAGGGCCAGGCGGGTCAACAAGGCCAGCCCGGGCAGCAGGGTCAGGCGGGGCAGCAAGGCCAGGCCGGTCAGCAAGGGCAATCCGGCCAGCAGGGCGGGGCCGGCGGCCAGCCGGGCGGCGAGGACCGGATGGGCGGCCTGGGCGGCGGCTTCGGACCGCGCGCCGGAGCGGCGGCCGGGCCGCTGTCGGAGGACGAGATCCGCCAGCTCCGCCGAGCCTATCAGGAGCAGCGTGCGGACGCCGAGGAGCTGCGGCGCCAGCTCGGAGCCGCCGGCGTGGACGTGTCCGACCTGGACGGCGTCATCGACCAGCTTCGTCGCTTCGACGACCGGCGCGCATACGCGGACGTGGAAGAGATCGCCCGCTTGCAGTCGGCCCTGCTCGAGCAGGTCAAGAGCTTCGAGTTCGGGCTGCGGCGCGCCGTGGAGGGAGACCGCGAGAACCTGCTTCTCCGGGGTTCCGGCGACGTCCCGCCCGGCTACGAGAAGCTCATCGAGGAGTACTACCGGGCCCTGGCCGAAGGCAGGCGCGACGGAGGTCGCTGACGGAGGGCGCCCGGCGCAGCCACGCCGGGCGCCGTTCCGCGTGGTGTCGGGACTCTGCCGGTGCCGGACGCCGGACGGGCGTCCACACCGTCAGAACGTCCGGCCGATCCGCAACTCCAGCCCATAGTCGGGGCTGAACGAGGCCAGGCCGCGCAGCGCCACCAGCTCGCCCCACGTAGCTCCTTCACTGCGGACGCGCAGACGCAGCTCCGAGAGATGCTCGTTGCCGCGCGGCGGCCCGGCATGGCGGGTGTCGTAGTGGCCCACCAGCTCCAGCCCCGCCGTGATCGTCGAGCGCGGCATCTGGATCCCGGCCATGTACAGGAACGGGTCCGTCTGGTCCGGCACGGTGCTGACGACCCCGAAGATGCCGAGTCCTCCCTCGGCGAACAGACGGACGTGGCTGGACTGCCACTGGGTCGCCACCGTGAAGAACACATCGGTCTCGTCCCGCTCCAGCCCTGCCGTCTCGTCCGTGGTGGGCAACCGCGCCCCGAAGCGGAAGGCCGCGCCCCACGCACTCCGCGGCTCGGTGAGGAGCACCATGGTGGAGAAGCGGTAGTCGCCCACGTCGGCGCGCCGTCCCTCCACGGCGTCCCGGACACCCGAGACCGGATCGTTGAGCGAGATCCGTTCGTCGAGCATGCGCCAGGCACTGCCGGACGCCTCGAAGAGCACGCGGCCCACCCGCACGACACCGCGCAGGCTCCCGAGCTCCACCATGCGCCCCTCCACGCCGGCCAGGGACGCGGGCTGGGCGGAGTAGATGGCGGCGCCCACGGACGCCGCCCCCAGCGGCAACCGGAAGTCCCGCCAGGCGATGGGATCGAGCGGGCGGATCTGGGCCTGCGCCGCCGACGGGCCCACGCAGAGGGCCAGGAGGGCCAGCAGCGCGGGGACGCGGGAACGCACCCCGGAGCGGAACGCCCTCGGGCTTCCCGGGATATGATAATCGATTATCATTCTATGGCCTGACCCGGACCCGGAGACGCTTGGCCGTGACGCCGACGGACGCACGTGTACGCACGACCCCGCAGTGGGTGGCCACCTGGCTGCCCGCCGCCTGCGCCGTGCACTGCGTGCTGACGCCCGTGCTCGTCGGCCTTTTCCCGGCGCTCGCCCTGTCCCACCGCTGGGAGGGGGTTCTGCTCGCCTCGTCCCTGGCATTGGCGCAATGGCCCCTGCGGTCCGGGTCACGGCTGCACGGCGATCGCCGTGTCCGGGCGCTCGTCTTCGCCGGCGCCGCGCTGTGGGCCGCGTCCATCTTGGGGCTGTTCGCGCCCCTCCCGGAGACCCTCGTCTCACCGATCGGCGGGCTCACCATGGCGGCCGCGCTCGTCTGGAACGGGCGGCTGATCCATCGGGCGCGCTGCCGCACCACGTGCGGATGTCCGCTTCCGCACGGACATGCCGCGAATCAGGGGATGGAAGCCGCCCGGACCTGACGCCAGTCCCTTCAGGCACAGGCGGCGCAGGTCCCGAAGAGCGTGATCTCGTGGTCCTCGATCGCGAACCCCCGGGGCACGAGATTGACGTAGGCGTCGGAGCACGCGTCGATATCGAAGGCCCTCTCGCAGATCCGGCACAGGAAGTGATGATGGTGCGGCTTGCCGGCACGCTCGTAGCGCGGCGGGCTTCCGGGCAGCTCCACCTGCGCGAGCCACCCTTCGTCGACGAGCCTCCGGAGATTCCGATAGACCGTGGCCAGCCCCAGACCCTCGCACTCCGCGCGCGCGGCCTCCAGGACCTCCACCGGGGCCAGGGGCCGTCCCGCCCGTTCCAGGGCGCGCCGGATGGCTTTCCTCTGCAGGGTCTCACGGGTCATGCCGTGAAGGTGGCCCCCCCCTCCCCTTCGAGCCAGTCCTGCGGCTCTGCCGTGGGGCGGACACCTTGAGCCTCCCGCCCTCGCCCCGCGTCCGGTGGGGAGCGCTGGCGGCCTACGTCGGCGTGGTCGCGGCCGCCACGCTCCTCCAGGCCCCGGTGGCCGAGAACCTGACGTTCGCCCAGCGCGTCGCCGAGTTCCTGCGGCCCCCGCTGCGGCCCTCCGCGCTCATCGATGCCATCCGCAACGTGGCCCTGTTCACGGGCTGGGGGCTGCTGTGGGTCCTCACCGCCCGCGACATCCGCGCGTCCCGCACGCTCCTGGTCGGCGCCACAGCCACGGGCGCCTCCCTCAGCCTCGCGGTGGAGCTGGCCCAGCTGTTCTTCACGAGCCGCACGGCCAGCCTTCTCGACGTCGCCACCAACACCACGGGTGCGGCCCTGGGCGTGTTGACCACGTTGGCCTTCCTGCGCCTGCTCGCTGTCGGCGTGGGTCGGCGCTCCTTCGTGGGGATGCCGGCGGCGTTGCTGGCCGCGGCCTACGCGTGCGCGTGCGCGGCGGAAGCCATCGTGCCCCTGTTCCGGCAGCGCATGGCGCCGGGAGCCTGGGGCGCCCCCGGGGAACGGCTCGCCACCGTCCTGGTCGCGTTCCGGGCGGATCCGAGCTGGTCCCTCCCGCTGGGGGATGTGCCGCTCTTCCTTCCCGCAGGACTGTTCACCGTCGCTGCCCTGGTGGAGCTCGGGTGGAGCTACCGCAGGTCCGCCGCGGTCACGACCGTGGCGGGTGTCGTGGCGGCGGTGGGACTGGAGGTCGCGCACGGCATGCTGGGCATCCCGATCCGCATGGGAGCGATCCTGGTACACGGGCTGGCTGTGCCTGCGGGCGCTGCCCTCGGAGCGGTCCTGCTGCCGCGCTTCAGCCGGGCACTGCGGGGCCCCGAGCGGCCGCGTGCCCTGCTGGCGCTCTACGCGGTGGTCCTGCTCGCGTGGCTGACCCGGCCCTACCGGCTCGATCTTACTCCACTCTCGCTGCACATCAAGATCACCTTTCCCTGGTGGTTGCCGCTCGGCGACGCGCGCTTCCGCACCGACCTGTTCGGGGTCTTCGACATCACCTCCGGGTTCCTGCTGTTCCTCCCGGTGGGGGCGCTCTTGGCGGTCTGGCCCCTGCGGCGCCGGGGCTGGGCCGCGGGCATCTGGCCCGTGGTGCTCTTCGCGCTCGCGCTGGAAGCCTCGCAGTTCGTGCTCTATCTCCGCCTGCCGACCATCACGGATCCCCTGGTGCAGTCGGCTGGAGCCGCCATCGGGTGGGCGGCGATGCGACGTGTCGGCTTCCCCCGGTACGGCGCTGCGTTGGAGCGGCAACCCCCGCCAACTGTTGACGCGACGGGAGGTTCCGGGTATCGATCCATATAGGGTCGGCACGCTCGACTCCTGCCGGCTTCCCCCACCGGCCACCCCACGGATTCCTGCAGGGATGGTCGATCGTGAACCGCGTCTCGCATCTCGCGCGGCGGCTGCTTTGGTTCTGCCCCCTCCTCGTCGCCGCCTGTGACACCGTCGCAGTCGCGCCGCTGCCCGTGGGCCGCGTGGAGATCAGCCCCCGGAGTGTGGACGTCGCGATCGGTGGCAGCGTGCAGCTGAGCGCGTCGGCGGTCGGCGAGGATGGCAATCCGCTGCCGGGCGTGGCCATCTCCTGGCGGAGCAGCGACGCGGACGTGGCGCTGGTGGATTCGCAGGGACGCGTCACCGGCCTCGAAGAGGGACTGGCTGCCATCACGGCCACGGTCGCGGGGGTCACGGCGTCCGCCGCGATCAACGTGCGCGAGCGCGGTCAGCTGCTGCTGTCCGACTCCCTCGTGACCTTGCGGGCAGACGTGGGCGGCGCCGGACCGGCGCCCGCGACCGTACGGATCAACGGCACCGGCGGGAGCCTCTCCGGGCTGACCGCACAGGTCGTCTACGACGCGGGCGACCCCATCGGTTGGCTCACGCCCTCCCTCGTCTCCACCGCCACGCCGGCCACGCTCGAGCTGGACGTGGACCCCGGGGCTCTGGGGTTGGGGCGGTACGGCGCCGAGGTGCGCATCACGTCACCGCTCGCCACGGAATCGGTGGCCGTGCGTGTGGAGTTCTCCGTCACCACCTCCACACCGTCCGTCCGGGTCGATCCGGACTCCGTGCGCCTCACCAACGCGGACCGCGCCACCGTGGACGTGGGGAACGGAGGCGGAGGCACGCTCACAGACCTCGTGACCACCGTGCGCTATGGCGGAGGGAGCCCGGGATGGCTCCGGGCTACGCTGTCGGGATCGACCGCACCCGTGACGCTCACGGTCGAGTCCCTGACGGGCTCGCTCGTGGCGGGCTCCTACACGGCCGAGGTGGAGATCGCATCCCGCGTGGCGGGTGTGCCGTCCGCGGTGCTCGCGGTGCGCCTGGACGTCGGCGCGGCTCCACCCAGGCTGGTCGTGGCGCCCGCGAGCGTCTCCATCCAGGGGAGCGTCGGCGGTACGCTCCCGCTCCGCACGGTCCAGGTCACCAACGGCGGGGCGGGCACGGTGACGGGGCTCGGCAAGGCCGTCAGCTACGCACCCGGAGAGCCTACCGGGTGGCTGATCGCCACGTTGGACCGTTCCAGCACCCCGGCTTCGCTGTCGCTGCTCGTGGGCACGGCGGGGCTGACGGCCGGTACGTACTCCGCTTCGGTGGAAGTCAACGGCAACTCGGTGGATCCGGTCTTCGTGCCGGTGCGGCTCACGCTCGATCCCGCCGCGCCCACCGCGCCGGCGGCTCCGACCGACCTCACCGCCACCGTGTCCGGCAGCGCGGTGGACCTGAGCTGGGTGGACAATGCCGGCAACGAGTCCGGCTTCGAGGTCGAGCGCCGCACGAGCGGCGGGGGATCCTTCGCCCGCATCGGCACGCCGTCCGCCAATGCCACCACCTTCACCGACACCGGCGCCCAGGCCGGCTCCTCCTACGAGTACCGGGTCCGTGCCTGCAACAGCGGCGGCTGCTCGGCATACAGCAACGTGGCCTCGGCGTCCGTCCCCGCGGCGGTGCCGGCCACGCCGGGCAACATGACGGCCCGAGCGACCGGATCGTCCGAGATCGAGGTGACCTGGAGCGACGTGTCCGGCGAGACCGGCTACGAGCTGGAGCAGAAGGGCCCCAAGGGCGGTTGGCAATCGGCCGCTCAGCTCGGGGCCGGCGTCACGACCTTCACGGCCACGGGCCTGAGCGCTGGCGAGACCTACGAGTACCGCGTGCGCGCCTGCAACGCGTCCGGGTGCTCGGCCTGGGCCGAGACCAAGGCCACGACGCCGCCGCCACAATCGCCTCCCGCCAACCCGTCGGGGTTGCGGTTCGTGTCCATCTCGCGAAGCCACATCGACCTCGAGTGGAACGACAACAGCAACAACGAGACGCGCTTCGAGATCGAGGAGGGGAGCATCTTCTCGGCATGGGTGAAGATCGGCGAGGTGGGCACCGACGAGACCACCTTCCGCGACACCAACGTCCGGCGCGGGTCGCTCCTCTACTACCGGGTGCGCGCCTGCAATGCGGCAGGCTGCTCCGGCGCCTCCCCCGCGATCGTCACCCTCGTGCCCTGAGCGGCGAGCTCCCGCTCAGGGACGCCGCTTGCGCAGGATGCGGTCGATGCCGTGGATGCGCAGGCGCAGCAGCTCGTCCGCATCCAGGTCCTCGAAGCCCTGCTCGTGCAGCTCCCGCACCCAGGCGGGAGTGACCCCGTGGATGCGGAAGGCCACGGCCTGGTCCACGTCTTCGGGGGCATGTCCCAGCTCGCGCAGTCCGTCCACGAACTCGCGATCGACGTCGTGGATCTTCAAGGTCCGGATCTGATCCAGGGTCAGGTCGCGCCCCAGCCCCAGGGCCTCGGCGGCCTCGACGGCAGCGCGATCGATCTCGAAGATCCGCATCTGCACCAGGTCGTCCACGTCGGGCGTGCGCACCCCCAGCGACTCTGCCTCCCGGATGAACTCCGGGGTGATGTCGAAGATGCGCATCTGCACCAGATCGTCGCCGTCCAGCCGACCCAGGCCCAACGCCGCGGCGTCGCGCGCCAGCTCCGGCGTCACCCCGTGGATGCGGAAGGCGACGTAGCGATCGAGGTCGAGGTCAGCCAGCCCGGCCGCGGTGAAGGAGCGCACGAAGGCGCCCGTCACATCGAAGATGCGCGAGCTGAAGAGATCGTCGACGTCCGTGTCGGTGAAGCCGGCGCGCGCCAGCTCATCCGGCCAGTCGGTGCCGACGTCCAGGGTGGCGGCCGCGAAGACCTCGCGATCGGTCATCCGGTATCCCTTCCGTGCCATCTCGTCCCGGTAGCCCTCCCGAGGCGTGAAGCTGAACTCGCCGTCCCAGCGGCGTTCACGCAGACGGTCGGCCCGGAACGTCAGGGTCCCTGCATCGCGCCGTAGCTCGAAGGTCGATCCCGACTCCATCCGCTCCCGGAAGCGTTGCCACTCCGACGCATCCAGGCGCAGCGACGTGCGATGGCTCCGGCGGCTGCCCTCGTCCGCCTCCATCTGGATGGAACGCTCCCCGCGGTCGCTACCGACGCGGACGCTCCACACGCCCTCCACCGGCGTCTGGGCTTCGAGCTGTCCGCCACCGAACACGCCCGCCAGCACCAACCCGATCGCCATCCCCACCGCTCCGCTCCTGGTCCTCATCGTCCTCCCTCCCCCAATGGCCGGATCGTGATGCGCCCACCGAACGTCTCGATCTCGAGATCGGCGCCGCCACGCCCCAAGGTGAATTGCCGTCGCCCGCGCTCGGCCCGCTCGTCGACCCCGGTCATGCCGATGTCGATCTCGCCCATCACACTCGCGGCCCAGACATCGGCGTTCGTGCCCTCCGGCACCGCCACCGTGACGCTCCCGCCATGGGACGTGAAGACGTACTCGCCCGCGTCTGCCAGCGCCCCGCTGTAGCGTATATCCCCTCCGACGGAGCTGACGTCCACCTTCGACGCGCTCATCTCCGTCATCTGCACGTCCCCGCCGATCGACTCGATGGTCACTTCCCCACCGACATCGCGGAGATCCATCCGCTCGGCCGCCCCCCCGAGCTTGATCGTCCCCTCCGTGTCCTCGAGCGTGATGCGGCCGTTGATGGCGTGGAGCTCCACGACGCCCCTGGCCCCCACGACGCGCATGGCGCCCTCGATGGACTGGGCCTCCACCGGACCTCCGACGCCCTCCACGTCCAGCGTGAAGTACATCCCGTCCACGGTGACCCCGAAGCCACGCGGGACCGTCAGCTCGTAATCCGCGATACCGGCCGTGATTCCCCGATCCGTGGAGAGGCGCCAGGTGTCCTCCCGGCGGCGGATCTCGATCTCCGTGCGCCGCGAGTGCGCGGCACGCACCCGCACCGCATCCCGGTCCCACGTGCGCACCTGCACGGTTCCGGCCGCGTTCGACACTTCGATGTGTCGCGCGCCCGCAGCCGCGAAGGTGGTGTCGGTGTCCTGGGCCACGGCCAGCATGGCCAGGAGCCCCACAGTCATGATGCCCACGTCCGTCTCCTCCCTGGGATCCGTGCGCGCTTCCGCGCGAGTCCTCGCATCAGGCGGCGCGTTGCACCGCGACGACCGCCTGCTGCAGTAGATCGAGCTTGAACTGGAGTGCGCTCAGCAGGCGTCGCTCGACGATCGGACTGCCTGGATCGGCGGCGAGCGCCGCTTCCGCTTCCACGATCGCCCGATCGATGGTGGCGAGGCTGCGCTCGAGCGTCGCGCGCGTCTCGGGCTGGAGCACATCGGTTCCAGCCTCCAGCGCCGCCTCCAGCTGGCGCACCGCGTCGTCGTAGACGGCGCGCACGTCACCCGCGGCGCGCACCGGCGCGGCGTCTCCCGGTGCGGGCGCGGTCGCCACGACCGGCGCCGTCTCCACCGTGGGCGTGGCGCCGCGCCGGACCCCGATCTGGTAGGCGCCCACCGCCAGCAGGCCCGCCAGGCCGGCGGCCCACAGGACGCTGCGGGATGCCAAGCGGGGCGGGCCTTGCCGGTGCGCGTGGAGCGGGACCACCCTGGGCCGCTCCGCCGCGGCGGCCTCCGCTCCGATCCGCTCCGCGATGCCAGACCACAGGCCGGCGGGCGCGCGCGCCTCCAGCGGAAGGGCCCCCAGGGCGTTGCGCAGGTCGGCCAGCGCCTCCAGGCGCTCGCGGGCGTCGACGTCGCGCTCCAACTCGACGTCGAGCGCGCGGGCAGCGGCCTCGTCCAGCTCCCCGTCCAGGTAGTCGTGCAGACGTTCGTCGGATACGCCACTCATCGCTCCAAGACCTCCTTCAACAGCTGTCGCGCCCGATGGACCTGGGCCTTCACGGTCCCCACGGCCACCCCGGTCATGACGGCCACCTCACGGTACTTGAATCCTTCGATGTCCCTCAGCACGAGGGCCTCGCGGGCCCGCTCCGGGAGCGTCGCCAGAGCGCGCTCCAGGTCGATCCGCGTCTCCGTGAAGGCCCCGCGTGCCTGCGCCGCGTAGCGCTCCACGTCCGGTGTCGGCTCCACCCATCGCTCCCGCCCCGCCCGGGTCCGTCGTTCCTGGAGCACCACGTTGACGGCCAGGCGGTGCATCCAGGTGCTGAAGCGGCTGTCGCCCCGGAAGGAGTCCAGCCGCTCCCAGGCCCGCACGAAGGCGTCCTGCGTGAGTTCGGCCGCCCGGTCGGGATCGGCCGTCATGCGCAGGCAGAGGCCGTAGATCCGGTCCACGGAGCGGCGGTACACCTCCGCGAAGGCGGAGCGGTCCCCGCCCTGCGCCCGCTGCACCAGGGTCTCCATGGAGACGGCCGCGGTGGTCACGTGGTGTCCAGGCTCCCGGGCTCGTGCCGTGGTCGTTGTCGCCATCGCACCCGTTCTGACGCGCCGGGCCGGTGGATGGTTTGGAGGGACCGGGCGGCGGTCCGCCAGGGAGCGACCCCCCGGGACGCAAGGAGGGGCGGCCGGTCGTCCGGCCGCCCCTCGTCCGTCCCCACCCCTTCGGGGCTCAGTTGCTGGTGCGACGCCCGTCGAGCTGCTCGATGGTGGCCATCGAGGGTCCCCGCTCCCGTTGGATCCGGCGCGCGGCGGCCTCCGCCTCCCGCATGACCCGGAGCAGGTTCTCGCCGATGAGCAGAGCCAGATCGTCTTCGCTCCAGCCCCGGCGGGACAGCTCCTCCAGCAGGGCCGGGTAGGTCGAGACGTCCTCGAGGCCCACCGGGGTGGACTCGATGCCGTCGAAGTCGCCCCCGATCCCGACGTGCTCGATGCCGGCCACCCGACGGATGTGCTCGATGTGGTCGGCGACGTCGGACAACGTGGCCTCGCCCGTGGACGACACGAACGAGGGCACGAACGTCACCATGACCACCCCGCCGTTCTGCGGCAGACGACGCAGCACGTCGTCCGGCACGTTGCGCGGATGGTCCGTCACACCGCGGGCCGACGAGTGCGAGAAGATCACCGGCGCCTCGGCCACGTCGAGCGCGTCGTTCATGGTGGCCGGGGACGTGTGCGACAGATCCACCAGCATCCCCAGCCGGTTCATCTCCCGCACGACCTCCTTCCCGAACTCGGTGAGCCCGTCGTGCGTGGGCTCGCCGGTGCCGGAGTCGGCCCAATCGATGGTGGTGGAGTGCGTGAGCGTCATGTACCGGGCGCCGGCCGCGTAGAAGGCGCGCAGCGTGCCCAGCGAATTCTCGATCGCGTGGCCGCCTTCCATGCCCAGGAGCGACGCGATCCGGCCGCGCCCGAAGATGCCCTCGATGTCCGACGCGGTCGTCGCCAGCTCGAAGACGTCCGGGTACCGATCGATCACCTGGTTGGCGATGTCGATCTGTTCGAGCTGCATCCGCGCCGCCCCGGTCTCGACGGACTCGTAGGGGATGTAGACCGACCAGAACTGGGCGCCGACCCCACCGCGCCGCAGGCGATCGATGTCGGTGTGCCCGGCGGTACGGCGGCGCAGGTCGTAAGCCGCCACGTCGTGTGGCGCCGCGCTGCTGTTGCGGATCGCCCAGGGCAGGTCGTTGTGTCCGTCGATGAGCGGGACGCGGTCCAACACGCGCTGCACCTTGGCGGCGTGGGAGTCCTGGGCGGTCACCGGCGCGGCGACGGCCAGGAGGACGAGCACGAGAAGCGGGCGAAGGATGCGCATGGGCCTGGCGGTGAAGGGTCGGATCAACGGCCCGCGCGGCGGGCCCGGAAGGCCGCGCGCGCACGGCGGCCGAGCTCCCACAACTTGTGCAGGCCCCCGGACGCTGTCGAGAAGCGGCCCGACTCCAGCGGGACGGCGCGCGCACCGAAGCCGCGCTTGAAGCGTTGCAGCCCGGGATTGTCGTCGTGGGCGCCGCCCAGGTTGAAGCGTGTCACCCCCTCGCCCGCGAGCCGTTCCGCGAAGGCGGCGACCAGGAAGGGGCTGGCCCCCAGCTCGCGCCCCTCCTCCGTGGTCCCCGACGACTGGTAGTAGGCGCCGGCCGGGCTGCGCAGCGCCAGGATGGAGGACAGCACCTGTCCTTCCCGTACGGCCTGCACCAGCTCGGCGGCGCCCGTCTCCAGCCAGCCGCGCAGCAGCTCGTCCCCCAGGTCCGACGGCACGGTCTCCCCGCGCTGGGCCCGCCGGTCCATGGAGCTTTCAAAGCAGCCGAGGTGTGCGTCGAGGCCTTCGGCGCCGGGGCGGACCACCATCTCCACGCCCGCTGCGACCGCCTTGCGGGCGTTGCGCCGGTGCCCGGTGGAGAGGTCCGCGGCACCCGCGCCCTCCGCCAGGTCCAGGACCCATTCGGTGCGTGGCGTCGTCCGCAAACGGTCGGGCCACTGCGGCAGGTCGACGGAGGTGGACGCGAAGGAGGCCAGCTCCACCGCGCGCACGCGCTGCGCGCGGACGAAGTCCGCCAGACCGCTCCAGAAGGGGCTGTCGGCGGGCACGCCCGGCGAGCACGGGATCTCGAGCAGGCCCCCGCCCCGTCCGCGCAGGAAGCCCAGGGCGCCTGCGCTCCAGGCGTCCCCGTCTTCCAGAACCAGCAGGACCACCCGCTCGCCGATGCGTCGGCGCGCCTCGGCGTAGCCGGGCGTGAGGAGCGGATTCTCGGCCTCGAGCGCGCTCAGGCGGGAGAGGCGCTCCGGATCCGGATCCAACCAGGAGCGGAAGCGCCCGCTCAACCGACCCGGAGGACGACGCGCTCCTGGACGGGCGTCGGCGCGAGGCGCGCGACCTGCTCCATCTGCTGCTCGAGCCGCAGCGAGTCGATCAGGAACTTGGGCGCCCACGCCAGATACTCGAACCGGCCGTACGAGCCGTCCACCGGGAAGGAGCCCTTCACGCCGCCGAGCCGGTCCTCGGACACGTCCCGACGCAGCGTCCGGCGCACGTAGCGGTTGGCGGCCTTGGCCGCCTCCCGGTAGCGCTCGTCGCCGGTCTCCTTCCACAGCAGCAGCCAGCCGGCGGCGATCTGTACCACACCGGTCAGGCAGACCCAGTCGACCACGGACGCCCAGTCCGCGTCCAGCCGGCCACCGATCGAGCCGTCCGGCCGTTGAGCCGCGAGCACGCCATCCGCCGTCCGCTGCGCCGCCACGAGGAGGTCCCGCTCCCCGCTGTGCCGATAGGCCTCGATCACGCCCCGGAACGCGTAGCCGATGGTGTGGGTGAGCGGCGCATGCGGGCGGTCGAGGCAGCAGAGCTCGAACCAGCCGTTCTCCTGCTGGTGGCGGACCGCCCAGCGCACCTGGCGTAGCGCGGCCTCGGTGTAGCCCCGCGCCGGATCCACCCGGGCGGCCTCCAGCAGTCCCCAGGAGACGTGGGTCTCGTAGGTCTTCTCCCCGCGCGCCGCGAAGGGGGTCGGATGGGTCCGCCAGGCCCCGTCCGGATCCTGCGTCTGCACCAGCCAGTCCGCGGCTCGGCGCATGGCCTGCTTGTAGGTGCCCCCGAAGCGGTGGGCCCCCGCGGCCAGCCCCAGCAGGATCTGACCCGTGTTGAAGGTGACCGGCACCAACGGTCGGGCTCCGACGACCCCGCCCTGGAACGCCCCGGACTCCATCTGAATCGAAACGAGCCAGTCGAGTACCCGGCGGGCGGCGTTCTCGATGTGGCGGTCGCGGCGCCGATCGGCCTCGCCGAACAGCGTGGGGACGATGTAGCCGCTGGTCTCCGGATAGGAGGTGCTCCAGCCGTCCACCAGCGAGTAGTGGCGGGCGATGCCCCCATCCCGGGAGGCGGAGCACTCCTGCGCGCGTAGCAGCCATTGCGTGGCGCGCTCGCAGGCCCAGTCCGATCCGGGATCGGCCAGCAGCCCCGTCTCGCGGTCCCGGCGTGCTTCGCTGCGCGCCGCATCGGGCAGGGCGGCCCATGCCCGCCGCGCCCTCATGTCACGTACGATCTGACGAATCACCTTCGACTCCACCCGTGATGGATCCGCTGGGGGGTGGTCGTCGAGCAGAGCAAGATCCCGGCCCACCGCGCCCCGGCGGTACGGACCCGCGGCTCCGGCGGCCCGGTGCCCGGGGCCGGGCAGGAGCGGAGGCGTGGCCCGGTGCCCGGGGTCCGCCGGTGCTCCGACCCGTTTACGCGGGCGCCTCGGGGACGGATCTTTGGGGCATGCGCAGGCCACTCATCCCGCTCCTGGTGGTCCTCCTGGCCGCCTGTGGAGGCTCCGCCCCGGGGACCCGCGCGCCCCTGGACGCCACCGCCTCGGGCTCGTTCCAGGAGGTCGATGCCGCGCTCCCGGACGACCCCGTGCTGGAGGCCCTGGTGGCCCCCTTCCGCGTACGCCTCGACGAGCGCCTCTCGGAGGTGCTGGCCCAGGCCGAGGATCGCATCGTGAAGGCCCGCCCCGAAGGAGCGCTCGGGGCCCTGGCCACGGACGCCATGTTGGCGGCCGCGCGCCGGCGCACGGATCACCCGGTCGACGCCGCCCTCCTCAACGACGGCGGCCTGCGTGCGCCCATCCCGCGAGGCCCGGTCACGCTCGCCCGCATCTACGAGGTCTTCCCGTTCGAGAACACGCTCGTGCTCCTGCAGCTCACCGGCGTGCAGATGGAGGCGCTGGCCGACCAGATCGCCGCCCGCGGCGGCCACCCGGTGGCGGGGCTCACGTTCCGCATGGAAGGCCGTGAGCCCGACGCCATCCAGGTCCAGGTGGACGGTGCGGCGGTGGAGCCGGGTCGCACGTATTGGCTGGTGACGGCCGACTTCGTGGCCAACGGTGGCGACGGCTTCACCACGCTGGAGGACCCGGTCGCGCGCGAGGACCTGGGTGTGCTCGTGCGCGACGCCATCACCGAGCATGTGCGCGAGCTGGGCACGCTCACGGCGGCCCCACCGGGCCGCATCCGGATGGCCGGCCGATGAGGCGGCGCCGCTTCGTACGGACGCTCGGCACCGGCGCCGCCGGTACGCTGCTCCTGCCCGCCTTCGCGCGGGGCCAG